>NZ_JBMULM010000002.1:300000-600000 GCF_049537595.1 Fictibacillus nanhaiensis | reverse complement strand
AACATAACGGTTGGATATACTTGTTCTGATGGTGTTTGGGTGGGTGATCAGCAACTGGACGCAGGAGATTGTAGCGGACCAAGAAGTGCGCGCAAAGTTCTGGCTCATCCTTCTGTAGATGTCGCGGTGTTAGAGACTGCTCGCGGTGGAATGTTGCGTGAAGGCCTTGCGTTTCGCTATTGTGACGTTGGAATCGTAACCAACGTTAGTGAAGATCATCTTGGGTTGAATGGCGTAGAAACTTTAGAAGATTTAAAAAAACTGAAGCAGACGGTTGCTGAAGTTGTTCTACCTGAAGGTACATGTGTATTGAACGCTGACGATTCACGATGTGTGGATATGGCGAATCATACGAATGGCGAAGTAATCTTTTTCTCCCTATCGGTAATGAATCCAGTGATTCAAGATCAGTTAAAGCAAGGATTAAAAGTTTGGTATCTAGAAGATGACTGGGTTGTATTCAACGAGAACGGTAAAGCAGAAAGATTCCTTCCTGTATCACACATTCCGATTACGATTAATGGTGCTGCCCGCCATAATATCGCGAATGTCCTTGGCGCTCTTGCAGCAGCTCATTCATTAGGAAGACCTTTGTCAGAATTAAGAAGTAAAGTGATCACTTTTCTTTCAACGGAAAACCAAAACCGAGGTCGCTTCAACGTTTTAAACATTCATGATCGTACGATCGTAGTGGACTATGCGCATAACCCCGCTGGTTTGAAGGCACTTTTTGAAACAGTAGATCATCTGAAGAGTGGCCGCGTGATAACGGTTGGTTCAGCAGCTGGTGACAGACAAGATAACACGATTCAAGAGATGGGCCGAATCTTTGGAACTCACTCTGATATTTTTATCATTAAAGAAGATATCAATCTAAGGGGACGGATTCCTGGTGAAACGGTTCATCACCTTTATATGGGTGTAAAAGAAGCTGAAGGCATTACATCCGTTTCTGTATATCCTAAGGAAGCCGAAGCCTTAATCCAAGCTTGGGAATGCTCCGAGCCTGGTGATACACTCGTCTTCCTCTATGACGAATACACGTCTATTCAAGGTATCCTGCAGAAAATTAAAAATTCAAAAGCTGTAGGCGTACTTCAGAAAGCAGAATAAGAAAAGCAGTTCCCTTTTGGGAGCTGCTTTTTACCTTTTATGCTTTAAGTGTTTTAACAACAATCGCTTGTGAAGCACTCTTAATCAAGCACCCTTCCAAATCACCTTCACTTAATAAACCTAGCATGATGGCAGACTTTACTTTCTCTTCATCCGGTTTTGGTACATGAAGAATGAGATCTGTCATATTTAATTCAGTAAGGCGACTCACTGTCTTTTCTTCGTGAAGCTTTTCGGATCTTCGGATCTGCCTCTGCAGCTTGAAGTTGTTTACTGTAACTTCACCTTTCTCGTTTTGACCGACTAAGTGATCAAAATAAATATGAAAGACTTTTTTTAGTTCGTCTAATTCTTTCTCTAGCTCTTTTTTCTTCTCATTAAGCTTGTTGTATTTTATGATCAAGTCTTCTGAAATGGTGTAATTCGTATTTTGTGTAGCCAAAGCTCGTCCCTCCCATTTACCAATGAATAGTTCATCTTATGGTAGATTTGAGTGATTTATTCCAAAATAAAAACCACCTAACTTTAGTAGTCAGCTGGCTCATTCACAGCATTTTGCTGTTTTAATTTTATTAATTATTTTCTGTTCCACTTTCGTTTTCTGGTTTATTCTTACCTTTACTCACATAAGGCTTCGGACCTTTTTTCTTACTGCTGGATTTCCAACGGTTCCATCCCTTTTTCCCTGTTCCTTGACCAACGCCGCTTTTCTTGCCTTTTGCTTTACTCATTCTTATCACTCCATGACCGTTCTTGTGCTTATTTTAAGCAGTAATTTGAATTATACTACATTACCGGCGGCGAGGGTAGTTCCCTTAGGAAAGGGGGAAAGAAGCTGGATTATAAAATTATGTGATGGATGCCATTTTTTATGTGATAATCTCCACTTTTTATGTGATGAATGCCTATTTTTATGTGATTTCCCTAAGAAATTATTTGATTATTGATATTTTGAGCTTCGGTTATTTAGAAAATGCTTTTTTGCAGCACCAGATCATGCATCCTATACTTCCTATATTAAGTCCATAAGTTTAAGGGAGGTCTTTTCTATAAAAAAGCAACCGCTTACCCCCTACGTCATTCAAAAACTCGGTGCAGTCAGTAACAGATTGCAAAGCAGTCATCCAGAACGTTCAAAATTGGAAGGAAATCTGGCAAAATATATTGCTGGCCATAATGGTGAAAAGTCCCTACAGTATTTTTATCGGTATCTACCAAAACAAGAGGCGAATATTATCCAAAACATTCTAATCAAGCACATGGAATTCTTCTTTCAGATTGATACACTTATAATAACTTCGAAATTTCTAATTTTGTTAGAGATAAAAAACTATACAGGAGACTTGTTCTTTGATGATAAATATGGACAACTCATTCGGACCTCTAGTAAAGGAAGAGAAATATTCGAAGACCCTATTCAACAAGCAAAAAGACAATCTTTCCATTTAACTCAGGTGCTAGAACAGCACAAAATCCCCAAGATCCCCATTGAAACATTAGTTGTTATCACTAACCCACGAACTTTTGTAGATAGTTCAGAGTCATATAAAAATGCATTAAAGTTAGTAATTAAAAGCCCGATGTTACTTAGTAAGTATGAAGAATTCAATGCTCAATATAAAAAGGATGTGCTCTTTATGAAAGAAAGGAAAAAGATCAAAAGATTATTGATGAAGTTAAACGAACCATATAATCCCGATATCCTAAGCTATTTTGGAATTGATAAAAGTGAGTTGATAACAGGGGTGCTTTGCTCCAAATGTAACACTCAAATGAATCGGATAAACGCTAACTGGGAGTGTGCAGCCTGTTTTCACACCTCTAAAACTGCACATATTGGAGCACTGAGGGATTACGCTCTTATCATATCAACGGATATAACAAATAAAGAATGTAAAGATTTTTTACATTTATCAACAAGTATGCAAGCATACTACCTGCTCAACTCACTAAGCCTTCCATACACTGGAACATCCCGCAGGACTAGAACCTATCACCTAGACTCCCTCATCACTTAATCTGCTTCTTCAACTTTTCAGCATCTTCCCTACTAAGCTTCCCATACTTATGTTCATTTAAATCCACGATTTCCGCAACCCTATCATCATGAAACCAAATTTTATATTCTTCCAATCTCTCAGGCATGTTCGGATCATACAGATAGAAAAGAGTTAACGTCAAATCTTCTTTTCTCGCCATCTCCACTTTTGCATTTTCCCAATTCACTCTTTCTAATTGTGCACCAATCGATTTCACTTGATTCTCGTCTGTTATTATTCCATCATCATCCGTTCGCATCTCACTTAGTTGATAATCAACACGGATCAGCTTTTCATCCTCGTTGCAGCCAGCTAAACTCATCATTAGTAAGAGCACGAGCATCCATTTTTTCATCAATCAGCAGGGTTGATAATCGCCATTTGTTGATGGTCTTCCCACTTTCCATTAATCTTTACATTTTTACGAGCGAGTCCTTCTTTCTCAAAACCAGCTTTCTCTAACACTCGAATAGAACCAACGTTGTGCGGCATCACACCCGCTTCTACTCGATGAAGTTTAATCTCATCAAATGCGTATTTTACGATCAAACGTACAGCTTCTGTCGTATAGCCTTTTCCATTGTGCTTTTCATCTAAGAAGTAACCGACAAAGGCACTTTGAATGATCCGCGCATCACTGCAAACAAATTGATTGTTCCGATCAAAATCTCTTCATCTTTTGTAAAAATACCAAAATAGTAATCTAAATCTTGCTTCGCATTCTCTACTAACATTTGAATTCGTTTTTGCTGATTTTCAAGTGAGTAAAAATCATCGCTGCGTTCCATAGCAAACTGACTAAAGAACTCCCGGTTCTCTAATTGAAGGTTCACCATATCCTCTGCATCCTCAACGGTCAATAATCTAATATAAATATTGTCTCCTATTAATTTAACATTTGTTTCCACACTTTGATTCATCATAAATTCTCTCCGTTTCTTATGTAAGATCTTTTTAGGGAAGCTTCACTCTTAATTTCCTTATATTCCCTAATGCACATTCATATTCAAGTTTTACTTGCTCCGCCCGTTTCCAGTTCATGAATAGGTCCGATCGCAAAAGTATCAGGAAATCCAATTACATGTTCCTGGCGTTTTTCCTTACTTAGCATCCATTTCATTGCACCAGCCGTAGTTTCTCCAAACACTATATGAACGGTCATCAGAACAGCCCCTTAACTTAACTTAACTTAACCTTACCTTATAATCCATCAAGACCATCCTACACATTCTCTAGTCTACCTGTAATACCCTTTTTATTCCCAACATTTATTACAGAATTAAAAAAGAGCTGAGTATGTTCAGCTCCTCTAACCCAATTATTTTAAATCTGTTTCTTCTAATGTAAAGTTGTTGTCTTCCGCAAACTTCTCTAATTCACTCTGACTTTTTTCGCTCATTTTTTCTGCTTCCTCAAGCATTGAATACGACTTTTCATCTAATTCTACATCTTGTTCTTCTATTGCAGTTAAACTTAATTTCATTGCTTCTGCTCTAGTCTTTATATTTTTCACAAAAAGATCTTGTGATTTCTTTAAATCGTCTAATTCATTCAAGCTTATTCCTTCAGCTTCTTTTGCCAATGCTTCATAATCGGCAATTGTGGTCTCTAGTTCTTCTTTCGCAGTAGGGTCTTGTAACATTTTTTCAAAGTCAGTTTCCACTTGTTTAGATAATTCCATATCTTTTTTTATAAGTTTATTACGATCATCCAAATACGTATTAAAATCGTCTTCGATCAACATGTTACAACCGCCTAAAACCATTACACTTAGCGCTACTACCATCACCAATAACTTTTTCATTTTCTTTTCACCTCATGGATAATTTTGGAGTCTATTTCTTGATACCCTTTATCCAGGAGTTATTAAACCAAAGTTTTACATTTTTATAAAACTTTGGTCATGCGTTAATGGTCTGATAACTAATAATCGCTTTATCCAAAAATTCTAAGACTTCGTTGCTAACAGGATATAAATTCAATGATTGTGAGGAAGTTTCTGATTTTCTAGCGTTCCAGAATTTTTCCTCTAACTCGTTGTCTCCCTGAAACATTTCATGCGATAAGAGTAATACATCTGAAGCGATCAAATGACCTTCGTCAGACGATGGTTCACTGTTGTTTTGCAAACAGATCTCTATTCGTTTTATGATGTTCACCCATTTTGCTGTACTTGCATCCCCAAGTTTAGGTAGCGAGGATTGAAGCATCTGTCTCTCATGATCAGAAAAGAACTTTTCCCAGGTTTGATTTTCCTCAGCGATCTTTGTATCTTCATTTGCTTGAACGAGGGAAAGGATATGCTCCCAATCCAGCTCTCCCTGAAGTTCTAGGATATGTAGGAGTGTATTTATTCTTTCAGACGCTGATTGAAGCTGGTTCAGCTGGGTCTGTACATCTTTCTTCTGAGCTACAAGAATATCTTTTATCGTTACTTCACCTATTATTTTTTTAATATCTGTTAAAGGTAGAGACAAAGATTTCAAGAGTGTAATCTTTTCTAATAGTTGTAGATCTTCTTTCGTATACATTCTTGTTCCGCTCTCACTCTTGATACTCGGTAATAATATACCGATTTGGTCATAGTATCTGAGAGTCCTTACGGAAACGCCGTATTGCTTTGAAACCTCTCCAGTTGAAAATGTGTTCATTATATATTTTCTCCTTTTTCTCTTGCAGGTTACGTTACGTCACCGCTTACAATTAACATATTATAACAAGTTAATCAGGAGGAACAATACGATGAACGTTACAACAGAGAGAAAATGGACCATTCGGGAACTTATACTATTATTAAGTCTTTGTTTAGTTGGTGTACCCATTCTGTTGGAGAACATCTTATACGATCAGTTGATACATTGGTTGGATAACACTTTATACGCGGGGACGTTAACTGGTTTTTGCATGGCAATTGTATTTACGATAGCAGTCTATTGGATCGCTCTAAAACCAAATCATTTAGGGTGGGGAGCGGTTGGTCTTAATCCACTTAGAAAAAATATGTGGAAGATTATTTTGCTATGGACGATTCTTCTCATTTTCATAAGTATAACCCTTGTTGTAGTAATGGATGTACTTTCAATCGGAACAAATAATGCTAAAACAGACAGTCTAAAATCTGATCTTACACCATTTACCTTTGTAATCGGCTTTTTATCAGCAGCTGTTGTTTCCCCTATTTATGAAGAAATCTTTTACCGTGGTTTTTTGTATACTTGGTTCAGACGATGGGGTGTTAGAACAGCAATGATTTTCAGCTCGTTCATTTTCATGACCGTTCATATCCCGACGTATAATACCCTGCCTGTAAACTTTGCTTCTGGCCTAGTCTTTTGCTGGGTGTATGAGAAGACAGGTTCTATTATTCCAGCGATTATTATTCATGGGATTGTAAACGGAATTGGAATCTCCTTGTCTGTTTTAGCGTGATATATTAAAATCAAACAAAAAAAGCGAAGATTCCCTAAGATCTTCGCTTTTTTCATGTATGGCTTCTTTTATTTTGGATTCAATGAT
Source organism: Fictibacillus nanhaiensis (assembly GCF_049537595.1). Taxonomy (GTDB): domain Bacteria; phylum Bacillota; class Bacilli; order Bacillales; family Fictibacillaceae; genus Fictibacillus; species Fictibacillus nanhaiensis_F. The sequence continues at coordinate 593,332 of NZ_JBMULM010000002.1, read as the reverse complement.
GTTAATTCAAATTCAGGCTTGCGTTTCTCTTGATCTGCTACTGATTGCTCTTTAAGCACGTATCGTGATACTGGCATATCTAAAGGCTTTATCGTTTGCTGGTTATGATTGGTCATAGTAAGCATAACTCATCCCTCCTTACCAGGTTTTAACTTCTATTTACCCTGGATGTTATATCAAGAAACCTTTTTCTACAAAAATAGTGCGACAGTCCTCATTATTTGTCTAAAACATGACTATAGGAGTAGAATACATACTATGAAAAGCAACAGGCTATTGCACTGAAAGGATGAATCATTTTGAAATTTGGAGTTATTGGAACGAATTGGATCACAGAGAGCTTTATTGCTGCTGCAAGTGAAGTAAATGGTTTTACACTGAATGCTGTCTATTCACGTACTGAAGAAAAAGCTAAAGAATTTGCTGAGAAGCATGGTGCAATACATACGTTTACTGATTTAGAAAAGATGGCTGCTAGTGATGAAATTGACGCGGTGTATATTGCTAGCCCAAACTCATTGCACGCAGAGTATGCGATCACGCTCATGAACCATGGCAAGCATGTAATCTGTGAAAAGCCTATGGCATCTAATGTTAGAGAAGTAGAAAAAATGATAGCTGTCGCCAAGGAAAACAATGTATTGCTCATGGAAGCTATGCGTTCAACCGTGATGCCGAACTTTAGAAGCATTCAAGAAAACCTTCATAAAATCGGTAAAATCCGCCGTTATTTCGCAAACTCCTGTCAGTACTCTTCTCGTTATGATAAATATAAAGAAGGCACGATCCTTAACGCTTTCAAACCTGAGTTTTCAAATGGGTCCTTAATGGACATCGGAATTTATTGCTTATACCCGATGGTCGTACTTTTTGGGGAGCCTCATGAAGTTAAAGCAAACGCCTACTTGCTAGAATCTGGCGTCGATGGTGAAGGAAGTATTCTTTTAGACTATGGTGAGAGTGAAGGCGTTGTGATGTACTCCAAGATTTCTAATTCTTATGTCCCATCTGAAATTCAAGGAGAGAACGGAAGTATTATCATCGACCATATACAGGACATGACAAAGATCGAGATTCGCTATCGCGATGGCAGCACAGAGAACATCACTGTTGAACAAGACAAACCGAAAATGTATTACGAAGCAAAAGAGTTTATTGATTTAGTTAAGCATGGCGAGCTGGAATCTAAAGTGAACTCACATGCAAATTCACTTGCTGTTATGAAGATTATGGATCAAGCCCGCAAGCAAGTGGGGTTGATATATCCAGCAGACTATAAAAACGATTAATAGACGAGAACTATAATAACGATTAGATTATGATCTGGTCGTTTTTTTACAACATATTTAATTTAAGAAACCTTTATAATGATCGCAGCACTTCAGAATGTTTAAGTCTTAATAGTTCGCACGATGTATTTTCCCATCTTAAATGTAACGCATTTAATCGCCTGGAGAAGTACGAATAACACAGTTTAAAGATAAACAAAAAATGCTAAGTATGCCTAAGATTTTGTCCGTTCACGCCAAATGTCCACAAACCCGAATTAAGCCCGGATCATATAGATCCGAGCTTTTTTTGATTTAGTTCTTATTCTCCAACAAACGATATTTGTAATATTTCATAAACCCAACAAATATTAAAATTGAGCCAACGATATTCGTGACAACACGAATGCTGTGAATCAGGACAAACTCCCTCGCTGTTTCTTTTAAGAACGCCACTGAATGAACGTCTGTTCCTTCGATAAACATAATTTCGTTACGTGGCCATTCAAAAACAATTGAAATTGCACCTTCAATCACAATCATCAGCATGCTCCAAAAAATCCATTTTCGAGCAGGCTTTACTTTCCACCCTAAGATTAAAGCCAGGATTCCTGTTGAGATGCTTGCCATACCGATTGGAGGAAAATACGTGTGCGGGCTTGCGACTTCCATAAATTCCATAGCCGTTTCAAGTGATTTTGGTACATCATAAAAGATATTAGGATATAACAAGAACGTATTTACAAACATACTTCCTAACATGATCCACTGCACCCAAAGGTGAGATAATATCGATACGAACGTAATGTTTTTCTTCATGAATGATAACCCCTTCACAACATGTTTTGTGTTTCAAACTTCTTACTGGAGTTATCATAATCAGGAAAACTAAAGCATTTATTAGCTAATTCTTAAGAATTTCTTAAATCTAGCCATAAAGAAAACTTTGCTGACGAAAAGCCTCCCACGTCAGCCTTAGTTGCAGTGCAAAAAAAATGATGGTTTATCAACACCTTCATTTCTACATACCATTCTTAAATAGGTATCCGACTCCCCAAACCGTCTCGATATATTGTGGCTTGGCCGGATTTTCTTCAATTTTCTCTCTTAGTTTTCTTATATGAACCGTTACCGTCGACGTGTCTCCCATCGATTCAAGTCCCCATATTTGGTCAAATAAGTGTTCTTTACTAAAGACGATGTTTGGATTTGTCGCAAGGAATTTTAGTAGGTCGAATTCTTTTACAGCTAATCTTTTCTCAATCCCATAAATAAAAACCTGTCGGGAATTCAAATGAATTTCTAGACCTTTTATTATAATAACGTTCTGTTTATCTCCAAGTTTGGTGAGACGCTTGTAACGTGAGATATGGGCTTTCACCCTGGCTACCAATTCATTGGTATTAAAGGGCTTAACGATATAGTCATCTGCACCGCGGTCAAAGCCACGCATTTTATCAATATCGGCTTTTCTAGCGGTTACCATTAAGATCGGAATCTCTAACTTTTCACGTAACTGACTGCAAAGTTCGAATCCGTCTACACCTGGCAGCATGAGATCAAGCAAGATTAGATCATATGAGCCTTCAAAAGCCATTCGTAATGCTTCATGCCCTGTTTCGGCGATGTCGCTCTCGATTCCGTTGAATTTTAGGTAATCTTGTTCCAGCTTTGCGATGCTCGTTTCGTCTTCAATGATTAATACGTTTGGCATTGGAGTTCCTTTCTTTTCGCTTTTTTAAAGTAAAATAGATAGAAGTACCTTTTCCTTCTTCGCTTTCAGCCCAAATATCTCCACCATGTCCTTCAACAATTTTCTTCACAATAGCCAGTCCTAAGCCACTTCCGCCCGTTGCTTTGTTGCGGGATGGATCAGCGCGGTAAAAGCTTTCAAAAATGCGAGGTAAAGATTCTTTAGGTATCCCTTTACCATTATCCGCAATTTTAACGAGTACAGTATCTGATTTAGACTGAAGGTAAACTGAAATCTTTTTCTCTTTTTTGTCACTATACTTAAAGCTATTTTGTAAGATATTATCGATGATCCGACCTAAACTTAACCGATCAGCCATGACAGAATAGTTCTCACTCGGCTCTGATCGAAAGGTGAACTTTACATCTTTAAGAGAAGGATCGTATTGAAGTTCTTCCAGATAGTCCCTTAAATAGTTATCTAATTGAATAGGCTCAAACTGGAATGAAAATTGTTCAAAATCTAATTTTGAATATAGAAAAAGCTCATTTATCAGGTGATCCATATCCTCCGCTTTTTGATAGGCGGTCTTTAAATACATTTGTTTCGTCTCTGGGTTATCTACGATTCCATCTAATACACCATTTATGTACCCTTTTATTGATGTGAGCGGTGTTTTCAAATCATGTGAGATGCTCGCGACAAATTCTTTTCGGGTATTCTCGTAAAGGTCTCTTTCCTCTCTTGCTTTCTTCAGCTGAAGTCTCATACTCTCAAACGTTTCAGATAGTTTTCCCAACTCATCTCTATTCACTGTTACAATCTCATGATCTAAATTCCCATTGCTTATTTCTTCTGCCGCTATTGTAAGAATACGAATCGGCTTTAGTATCGTTTTTGAAACCATATAGGTAAGAATTCCGTTTGTAACGATCAGTATAAGAAGAAGTCCCATGAACCTTAAGCTCATAAACCATTGTGAGTCCTTTTTAAAAGGTGTGCCATTCACTCCTGAAAAAATAAGAGTTGCGATTACAAGTTCAAGCAATAAAAATAACACGATCGGAATAACGATCATAGCTACGTTTGAAGCGATAAGACGTTTCTTTATAGACATGACTTCCTCCTTTTAGACAGTAAACACGTACACTCCAATAATCGAATCTATCCTATTATATAACCAAAGATAACAAAAACATTAGAGATTCTGTAAATGAAAACTGATTCTCAACTCTTTCTATAGCTGAATCATAAAGAGGAGTTTGCAGATAAGAATTACACTATAGTTTATACTCTGACATTTCTTGAAAAGGATAAGCCTAAGAATGTGGTGTGAAGAATTGAAAAGTAAAAAGCACTAAAAAAGCTTAAAGGAATAATACCCTATAAGCTTTTTCTCAAAAAACATTACTACTTTGGTTAAATTATTTCTTTATTCCGTAAGCTGTCCTGTGCCAATTAAGGGCGATTAAGCTCAATGCGATTGCCGATAGACCGAAGCTTAGGAAAGCATAATTCAAGTTTAACTCTTTTGTATACAAGCTATGGATTAACTGAAGAAGCCAATAGAACGGATCTACCATAGCAATGCTATGCATCTTACCTCCTAAGAAAAAGCCTAGACCAGGGATCGCCATTAAAAAGATAAGGGTAACCGGTTTTAATATCGCAAGGGCTTGGGTTTCATTTGATGCATAAAAAGCCATAGCCATTCCAAGAACAGTTCCTAATAAGATTCCGATAATAAATATCAGCAATCCAATGTCCCAAGAGATCGGTACATCAAGAATATAGCTACATATTAAAAAATCAATTAGTGTAACAATAGAAGCAATAACAACTTTAGAAAGAATGGGAACTATCGGATGAACAGGCTGTACATTTTGAAGTTCAGTTGTTTTGTTTTTTCGTTCTTCCACCAAACTGAACAGAATAATAATGCCAAAGAACAAAAAAGCACCATACAGATTAAAAGCATAAACTTTCTCAAATAAATTTGAACTTATTTTTTCGACTTCTATCGATTTCCCTTGCAATATTGCCTTTGCTTTATCTACAGCTTCTTCAGGTTCACGACCATCTGTTATTAACTCCCCATTTAAGAAACCGATTTTTGCATCTAGATCATTAACCCATTTTTTTAATTGAATTGGAGAATCAGCCACAAAAACTTCTATCTGTTCTGGAATTTTATGTTCTTCCTCATCCAGTACAACTATTTTTGGGGTATCGGAGTAGGTCTCTGTTATACCAGAAGCACCCAAAGCTGTAATGATAGGAAAAAGTACGATTAACCAAATTAATATATTTCTTTTTGCAAGCGTGAAATCTTTTTTTATAAACATCGTTAGTCCTCTCTTCATAGCCTGAATCCTCGATCAAACGTTAACTTTTTAAATACATAGAGGCTAATTATATAAAACAAGACTGCAATAAGTGTTAGTGCAACGTATGACTGATTTGGAGGTTCTACGGGCAAATATAAATAGTAATACGCTTTAATAAAAGCTTCAAACGGATTAAATGGAATAGGGCTAATATTCCAAAGTGGAAAGACAAGTCGGACCATCACAGCGAAAATAAAACCTGTTACTACACTCCCTGCTAACATGACGACACTTTGTTTTTTTACGATCATTGCTAAAAGCACACCACTTGCAATCATAACGACAGAAAAAACCAAGGTGACATATAAGAAATTAAGGACAAATCCAAATTGATCCGCCATTGGAATAATTCCGAGGAATGCAGCCACAAGAATAAAAAGTAGAAGCAATACATGTTTACTAAAAAAGTATTGTATGACATTTCTGCTTGTTCTCATCACTTGAATCATGTTCGTTTCCATGTCCTCTGAAATCTGCATAGCTGCCATCCAGAATAAAAGATCGATAAGGATTACTACATAAAAAATGGTTAAGATCGGCAACCAACGCTCAACCCAGGCCAGTTCATCAAAGCCAAAAGAGAGAATATTTATTCCAATTGACATAGCAAGAATATAAGCAATAATTAATGCAACCACATTATTCCGAATAAGTTTAAGAATTTCCATCCTCAACATCAAGCTTCCCCCTTTAATCCCCGACCTACTACTTTAATAAAGATTTCTTCAAGGCTCGCTTCCTGGGAATGAATGCTCTCAAAATTCTTACTGCTAATGAATTCAATTAGCTTCGTTAGATCATCTTCTTTAGAAAATGTGTGCATTTTGCCGTTCTGTTCTATGTTCACTTTCTGTTTACCAAATCTTTTTTTATAGTTTTCTGGTGTGTCCAGTTCCACTATTTTACCGTTGTTAAAAAACGCAATCCGATCACAAAGCTTTTCCGCTTCATTCATATCATGAGTCGTTAAGAACATCGTAGTACCCTGTTTGTTCATATCGAGCACGACTTCCCTCACATACGCTGCAATTTCAGGATCCATACCTGATGTAGGTTCATCCATGAAGAGCACTTCAGGTTTTGTAACAAGTGCTCGTGCTAAAACCAGGCGCGTTTTCATTCCTTTGGAGTAGTCTCCAGCCTTTTTGTCTTTTGATTTAAAAAGATCCATCTTTTTTAATATGTCATGTACCTCATCTTCTTTTGCACCATACAGTCTGGCATGAAAAATGAGATTTTCATATCCAGTCAGCGTTGGGTATAATACATCATTTTCAAAAGCAATTCCTATTTTCTTGTAGAAAGAATGATTCACTTTGGACATATCCTGATCCAAAATAAATACTTTTCCAGGAGGCGGAGCAATTAGCTTTGTGAGCAATTTTATTGTGGTCGATTTCCCTGCACCGCTTGGTCCTAAGAAACCAAACACCTCTCCTTTTTTAACTTGAAACGTTAACTCATCAACCGCATTCGTCTTTTTATCATAAGAATACGTTAATCCTTTTACATCAATGGCATTCATATCAAACACTCCTTTTTGAAACATTTTTATATTTTTGTTTCATTTGTTATAAATTTGATTATAATATATTTTGAAACAAAATCAACAATTTGTTATAATTTTTTTGAGGTGAATACATGAACGGGCATAAAGCAAGAACAGATAAAAAAAGAGAGCTGATTATCCAATCAGCTCTCGTCTTATTTAAATCATTGTCTCCCGGCAAGGTTTCTATTCGGGAAATTGCCGCACAGGCACAGGTTTCAGTCGTAACCATCTATAATTATTTTGGAAGTAAAGAAGGATTGATGCTGGAAGTTATCCGCTCAGTTCTGTCTAATCAACTACACTTGGCAGAACAGATTACTACATCGAATGATTCAACAGAAGTAAAAATATCAAAATTAATATTTACAAAATCAGAGATGCTAAACCAGTTTCATCCAGATTTTATATCTTTAATATTGAATGACCCTAACATGAAGACCATGATTGATCATGACTTTATTAATAAGACTTATGAAATGATTACTGCTTTTATCAACGATGCTAAAGCGGAGGGGGCATTCTCAAAAGATTTACCTAATGAAATCATTATGAAGATTATTGAGCTCTACCGCAAAGATATCTCCTCTGAACAAAGCATACTCTTCAATCATCCAGAAGACATAAAAAACCATGAATTAATACTAAAAATACTTTTATATGGTATAGCTGGTTATAAATCTTAAGGTGGAGAAAACTTAATAAATAATAAGCAAAATGCTCAGGATTCTTTGAACTGCACCCCGTCAAGTAGACAGTGGAAATAATAAAAACTTATTAAACGGCTTCAGCTCTATATTCTAGAGGGCTGAGGCCGTTTAGTCGTTTTTGATATCTTTCATAATTATGAAAATGGATATACTCATCAATCGCTAGATATAGGTCTTCAAATGTCTCATACTTATGTAAGTAATACTTTTCGGCTTTGAGCGATCCCCAGAAGGATTCCATCGGTCCATTATCTATACATCGACCTACGCGTTACAAAGTTTTTGAAAGGAAATATTGTCAATACAAAATCAAACCACGTGTAAAATATACAGTTTCCTTTTATACTATGGTAGAAATGAATCAAATGGAGGGATTACAATGTTACAAATCGACATGTGGACAGACTTTGCTTGACCATTCTGCTATATTGGCAAAAAGCGTCTGGAGGACGCTATTAAAAAGATTGATCATCCTGTTGAAGTAACGTATCGTTGCTTTGAACTGGATCCTACGATGGAACGTGACGTTAACGAAAACATCTATGAAAAGTTATCTAAAAAATATGGCATGAGTATAGACGCTGCTAAAGCAAACACGCAAAATGTGATACAAATGGCAAAGGAATCTGGTCTGGAATATCACATGGATACGATGATCTTAACCAATACCTTTGATGCTCACCGTTTAACGATGTTCGCTAAAAAAGAAGGTAAGATGCAGGAGATGACAGAGCGCATTTTATATGCCTTTTTTACAGAATCGAAACATATTGGAGATCATGGAACTTTAGCAGGTCTTGCAGAAGATGTTGGTTTAAATAGAGAAGCTGTCATACAGATGCTTTCAAGCGATGAGATGGCTGATGAGGTTAGAGCTGATGAAGAAACTGCAAAAGCTTATGGAGTAACTGGTGTACCCTTCTATCTCATCGACAAAAAATATGCGCTTACTGGTGCACAGCCGACTGAAGTTTTTGTACAAGCGTTGAACAAAATCATAGCTGAAAACAAAATCACGATTCTAAACACTGAAGGTGGAATGAGCTGTGACGATGATGGCTGTGAAATTCCTAAGAAATAACTAAACAGATCGTATATAGAAAAACGCAGATGGATTATCATCGTCTGCGTTTTTTATCATTTAACAATCATTTCTCCGATCCTTTATAAAAACCTACTTAAATATTCGCCAAATATTTTGTTCATAACTTTTGGCGTGTTTTCTAAATAAACATTAATCTGTTCCTTGTTTGATTGGAATTTATCAGAGCTTCTCTCATCTGTTGGAAAATCAGATATTCCTTTGATAATAATACACTCAACATCGTTCTTTCTACAGATATAAGCAATGGCACTCGCTTCTGTATCTGCTATTGTTATTTGATTTTCTTTAAGTTCTAAATAGTCCTTCCACATAACGACTGCTTTATCAGCTGTGCCAATTGTTCCAGTGTTAAAATCATTTCCATATTTCAATAGATCAATATCTATGATGAAAGATTGTTTAATAAAAGGCTCGACTTCTTTTACTGTGCAATCGTATTGAACGGCTTTATCGGGTACGAAGATATCCAAATTTCTAAACGTATCATCTATTCCTGCACATGTTCCAGCTACGATTACCTTCGTTAAGTTAAATTTTGAAATCATATACTGATTAGCACCAACACCATTTACTTTTCTTACACCTGTACTATAAAAAACAAGTTCAGAATCATTCATTGTTCTCATGAAATACTCGCCATAAGGATAGTCGAAGCGTTCATTCTCTTTTATTCTGAAATATTCTAAGGTCGCTTCATATTCCCACTTTGTTGCTATACTTATTCCTATCATCAAACTTATCCCCTAAAACGCTTAATATCATAAAGTCTTTTACATCTGGACCAAATAAAGATTTATACGCTTCTTTCGACCTTCAATTCAAAATTAGGTTTGGTCACATATTCCTTGTAGATAACTTTTCCTTCATTCTTTAAATAATCACTAAAACGAGTCAGATAGGCTTCTCCCGTTAATATGCCTAACACATCTTCTTTTGGTACCCAACGGCTATCCGTTGTTTCATCTGATACCGCTAGTTCCCCGCCGATCGGCTTACAAACAAAGTCAAACATAACTTTTGTTGGAACGTTCGTGACTCCATCATGCCACTTATATTGAGCAGTGTTCGAGTATACTCCAGATAGATGTGAAACGGTAATATCAATACCGCTCTCTTCCTTTGTTTCACGAACCAAAGCGTCAATTAAGTTTTCTCCTGCTTCCACCTGCCCTCCAGGAAATACCCAGCCGTTATGTATCGTTTTTACTAATAATACATTTCCATTTCCATCTTCTACATAACCTGCTACTGCTACAATATGAGTTGGCATTATCATCTTTAAAACCTCCGATAGAATAGATTAATATATCCTACTCCATCATAACGAGAATTAGAAGATATTCCCATGATCGTTTGGTGATAGGTTGATGATAGATTCACTACTTTCTAAGGCTATCTGTACCTGCTCAAAGCATCATATAAAAACTCTTTTTGATAGCCGCTTTTCTCATGGATCGTGTGCACCCAATGTTCGAGGGAATCTGTTTGTTCACCTTTATGTAAGCCATCACTCGTACTCAAAAAGCTCTCCCAATCAAAGAACTCCCAATGCGCAGTCTCATTCTTATAAGGGATTCTGCATTCAAAGAGAGGTTTTGGATAAATAAGATTCTGCGAGTATTCTGCTCCTTGTAAGAAGACATTCCTCTCAATTGGGGTTAAATCAAATAACTGATTTGAGACCTTACCATTCGGTCTATGATAAAGGATCTCGATATGGTTTTGATTTCTTGATTGAACTTGGATCTCAGCCGCAGGAAAGAATCCCTTTAACTTTTCATTCGAATAATTTTCATTATTGGTTTCAACGAGGATGGGTTGCAGCCACTGATCGCCTAAATCACACAGATACCGGTTACCCTTTTCATCTAACGCCACAACTGCAACATGGGCTTCATCTGAATGAAAATTAAAACCGATTGGAAATGCTGTTATTCCATCATTTTTGAATTCATCTAACAACCAGAGTGCAAGATCAAAACAATTTCCCGTATTTCCATATTCTATTCTATGTTCTTTCATCAACGTGACATCTCTTTGTTTCTTTGTCGTATCTTTATGAAAGTACCAAGCCTTTGTTAAGGTTTCCATAGGAAAAGAATCGAACTTCTTCCACGTTTTCAGAATAGGATGTGATGGATACACCTATAATCCCCCCTTACACATATACTATATATTTACAGTTAAGTATATCATCGTCTAATTTTTTAAGGAGGATATGAGATGGAAAGCGTAATTATTGTCAGTGAACTTTTCTTATTAACCTCATTTGGACTTATTCTCTTTTTAAGAAAACGCACATCTAAAAATGTGATTTCGACTATACTTCTCTATTTAATTAGTGCATTGCCCCTTATTATTGCAGGTTTGAATACTCCTCAGGACAAACTTAGTACACCTTTAGCGCTCGGACTTTCGTTGATTTACACCTGGCTCGTCGTAGGTATCTCTATGCTTTTCTGCATCGTACTATTGTTGAAAACAAAATGAGAGTCATAATAAAAAGAGCTCCGATTTTCTCAGAGCTCCCTAATCACTTATAGCTTTGTTGTTCTATAGCTGCCTAACACACGTACATCATGTCCGAACGCTTCTAGAATCGTAATAGCTTTGTTCATTTTCTCTTCATGAAGACCATTTTGAGCTTCTACAAAAAAATGATACGTACCAAGTTGTTTTTTCGTTGGTCTTGATTCGATCCACGTTAAGTTGATAGATAGCGCTGTAAATACGTTCAAGATGGATGAAAGGACACCCGAATAATCTGAGGTTGGTGAAATCAACAACATCGTTTTTGAGTTTTTGGTGTGAATTTCCGCATTCTCCTTGCTGATCACAACAAAGCGAGTATGATTATTGCTGTTATCTTGAATTCCACTTTTAATGATCTCGAGATTAAAGACCTCTGCAGCATATTTGGATGCAATGGCGGCAACATCTTTTCTTTCTTGATTATTAACAGCTTGAGCAGCTGCTGATGTGCTGTCGTAATGCTTACTTTTTACTTTTGCTTCTCGAATAAAATCTCGACACTGAGCGAGAGCAGGAACGATTGACCATACTTCCCGTATCTCTTCTAAATGAGCTCCCTTTAAAGCAAGTAGGTGCAGAGAGACTGGGAAAATGATTTCAGCTTCTACAAAGAGATCATGTCTCAACAATCCGTCTGCTGTAATGTTGATCGTGCCTTCAATTGAATTTTCAATCGGTACGATTCCTTTATCTGCTATACCCTCTTCTACAGCTTCAAGTACATCAACGATAGAATCACATTTATACCATTCATTGTCGTGATCTGCAAAATAACGAAAGGCAGCTTCTTCCGAGAAACTTCCCTGTGGACCTAGATATGCTACTTTCATGACTGTGATAACGCCTGCCTTTAGTTTTTCATATCAGTATACAATGATTAAGGACATACACCAACCTTTTTTCACTAAAAGGTTGGGCTTATTTGACTTCAACGACGATACTGCCAAACCGTTCACCAGCAAAATACGTGTCTAGTCGATAGATCCCAGACTTGTTGAACTTCATATTTACCGGAATAGAATGAATGGACCCCACTTCTTCTATTGGACTCAACGGACTGTCTTTTTGAATTTTATACGACCAAACCATTTCAGAATTTTGAACAAGAACTCTTTCATGTTCACCGCTTTCCTTGTTCGCAGCTATGACCTTAAAGTCACCTCTTGTTAAGGTACTGACTTCGCTAGTTCCTCCGAAAAAATGCCATAGAAACTTATCTGTTTTACCTGCTATCAACGGCGGCCCAGCTATCCCTATTTTATCTTTCTCTCCTAATAAAACTTCGAAGGTGGGGGTTGCAAATTCGGTTGATAATGTCCAATCTTCGCTATTACCTTGAAGCAATTTATCATCGTGATAGATCTTAAATGATTGAGCAAAGTTTGCAGCCGAATCCTCACTAAAGAATGGTGTGTGAAAGTAAACATGATAATTTAACTTACTATGTGGAGAGTTAAAGTAATAGTGGTGAATTTGTACAACATCCATCGTTTTTTGATGATCTAGATTATATGTTCCTGAGTACCGAAATCCTTCTAAATCTTGGCTAACAAATGGATTTTGAGTTTGCATACTTTTCATTTTTTCATCTTCTGTTAACGGTTCAATTCCACCAACTTTTTTCCCGTCAGCCATAAAGAACACTGACCCATCTTTGTTTCTTTTCATAATAAAATCATCACTATTCTTCATTTCAAAAGATTCATTACCATGCAAGAATATCCCTGACCCAGTTGTAAATTTCATAGTTTTTTCTTCTGCTTGATTCATCGCAAAATAACTCCCACTTACTAGAAAAAAAAGTAGAACAATCACGCTTAAAAGTGGTTTGTAAAAACGAAAAATAGTGAATGATGATTTTTCAGAAGTTAACCTGTTCAATTCGTTTTGAATGGATTGTTTTTGATTGCTATTCATCTTGTAGGATTTAAACTTTTTAAGTTCCATGATAACTTCTTCATCGGTTAATCGCGTCAATATAATCACTCCACTTTTCAGACGTAAGGTTTTTCTTTAAAGATTGAACAGAGCGATAATAAGTAAGGTTCACTTTGTCTATTTTCCATCTCAAAATTTGAGACGTTTCTTCAGGGGTGAAATCTAAAATCCCCCTTAAAATGACGACATCTCTATAAGAAGTTTTCAACTCGTTAATAGCTTTATATAATTCCTTTTTTCGCTCGTCCTCCAACACCCAGTCGTGGGGAAGTTTACTTTTTTCAGAAAAAATACTCTTTAGTTGATCAACAAGAGCAAATTGCCGTTTTGTTTTCCGCATGTGATCAATTGCAATATTCCTTGCAATAGAAATAAGCCATGTTTTCGGATCAGCGCGATGTTCAAATTGATCAATATATTTAAACCCTTTAACAAATGCTTCTTGCACCATATCTTCAACATCTTTTGTGCCTAAATAGTAAATGAGAAAGTTATAGATATCATTGTGATACAAAGTAAACCACTGTATAATTCGTTCTTCCTTTTTCATCGCTTCACTCCCTCTTCTAAAGCCTCTCATGTATTAGACGTTTAAATAGGAAACTCCTTTCACTACCATTGATAATTTTCCACTCGACATTCATTTTTTTGTTTTGTACTGTTGTGCAAGCCATTTTCACCAAGAACCATACATGAAGTTTAGAAAAGGAGACATCTCAATAAATGAATAAACAAAACAAGTGTAAAAATCTATTCTGTTATTCTCCTCTACCGCTTGTTAATGTTCTTCAAAATTTATTTATAAAATGTAATAAAAAGTTTACAGCAGAAGGTTTCCTAGTGAACCATCCTGTGCTACGCTCTTATATAGGATAATATAACTAGATTAGGATGTTTTAAAAGATGTGTGATGAACAAATCGCGATAAAGATTATAAAAAAATTAGGCCTCTTATTTGAAGAATATAAATGCTGCAAATGTGAAAAGCACAAAAAGAAGTTAGTACGTGATATTCAGCAGTTGGGTGAAAAACTTGAAGAAATTTAAGCATGTTGAGGTTTTTGTTAAAAACAAAAAAGCCGTCCAAATCATCAGGACAGCTTTTTTTTGTTACTCGTTTGTTTCACTATTAGGTTTTTCTTCTTCTTTCATATTGTAATCATACTTAGAAGGATCGACTGGCTTGAACCCTTTAACTTTATGGAATCGTAATAAGTCTCCATAAACGGTTCGGTCAGATAGGTCCAACTTCGTCTCTGCTTCTTTTTCAATGGCTTTAATTTCTTTTGTTTCCTTTATAGGCTCACCGGTTTTAGAGTCGTAATATTTACCATCAATTCCTGTTACAGTAGGTGAAACAAAATCACCATTACGCAACGGAAGTACTTGGTCATGATTCTTAGATAACAGATCAGTACCGAATTGAATGTACTCTTTTGTATCCATTCCTAATAAATGCATAAGCGTTGGACGAATATCGATCTGACCTCCAACCTTATCAATGGTTCCACCCTTTAATCCTGGTGCATGAATGAATAATGGTACCTTTTGAAGTTGTGTGTTCTCAAAAGGAGTGATCTCTTTTCCGAGTACTTTTGCCATCGATTTATTACGTGTTTCAGCGATTCCATAATGGTCACCATACATAACGATCATCGTATTATCGTATAGTCCAGCCTCTTTTAAGTCAGTAAAGAACTGTTGAAGAGCTTCATCCATATATCTTGCCGTTTGGAAATAACGATCTACCGTTCCATCTCCTGTTGTGTGAGGCTCGATTGTAGCTTCCTCTTCTGAAATCGGATAAGGGAAATGGTTTGATAGTGTTATGAATTTAGAGTAGAACGGCTGCTTTAACGTTTTTAGCATCGGCATAGATTCTTCAAAGAACGGCTTATCTTTAAGACCATAGTTCTCAACATCTTCTTCGTTCATATCATAATGTTCTGCATCGAAGAACTTTTGATAACCGAAGCGCTTATAAATCACATCTCGATTCCAAAATGACTTGTAGTTACCATGGAATACAGCTGTCGAATAGCCTTGTTGTTCCATGATTGCTGGTGCCGCTTGATAAGTGTTCTCGCCTTTTGTAGTAAAGGCAGTTCCTTGTGGTAAACCGTATAACGAGTTCTCGATCATAAACTCAGCATCAGCTGTTTTACCTTGTGATGTTTGATGATAAAAATTGTTAAAATACAACGTGTTCTTATCTTGTGTTAACGAGTTTAAGAAAGGTGTTACTTCTTGTCCGTTCAATTTGTAATTAATCGCAAAATTTTGCAATGACTCTAGGTGAAGATAGATGACGTTCATGCCTTTTGCTTTTCCGAAATATTCCGGATTTGGTTCAGCATAATTAGCCTTCACATAGTTCTCCACTTCTGTAACATCATCTGTATCTGCAAGTGCACGCTGCGCGGAAGACTTCGAGCTTAATACCGCGTCATAGAGCGTGTAGTTATACATCCCTAGATATTTCACGATATAGTTTCGATCAAACGTTCTAGTCAACAGCTGCGGACGATCCATTTCAGCCAACAATAAGTTTGCTGATAATGCGATAACTGCAGCTAGACCAACCGTTAAGATACTTTTTCGCTTTACTCTGATTGGTTCTGGATTAATTTTCTTTGTTATTACTAATACTAATAATACAACGATATCTAGGAAAAATAGAATATCATATGGATTGAATAAAGCTCCAATACTGTTTCCGATCGTGCCTGCGTTCTTCGTCTGAGTTAATGTTGGCAGCGTGATAAAGTCTGTGAAAAAACGGTAATACAGCATATTTGCAAATAACATTAGAGTCATCGCTGTATTGATCATAATCATCCAAACGTATGATTTTCTACCCTTTGCAAACAAGGCAAAGCCTAAAAATAAGAGTGCTGAGCCAATTGGGTTTATAAACAGGATGAATTCTTGAAAGCCACCTTCGACTCCCAAATTAAATTCCGTTTTATAAGCGGCATAAGATTTAATCCATACTAAAACAACTGTAAGCAGGAAAAATCCCATATGTTTGTTTAATAAGTTCTTTTGGTTAATCATTCTCTCACCTCTAAAATTTCAGTAACCAATCTATCATTCTAGTTTAAATTTAGTTCTTTATCAATACCTATCGTGAAAAACAATATAAAAAATAGTACACCTTATTAACTAAAAAGTCAACGAAACATACTTTCCTCGTTTTCCATGTGATGTTTTAGAAATCATAAAAAAGCTACCCTTTCAGAGCAGCTTTTTATTTATATGTTCTTCTTAAATTTTTATGTGTTCACGTACCACAAAATGTTCGATATGGTCCTTCTGTTTCAGGTGGTAGTTGCGTGTATTCATCTTGTTCTGGTAGGTAATCGTATGGCTTAGATAAGACGTGATGAAGTCTTTCCAATACGCTGTAATCACCGTTTTCAGCTGCATGAATAGCCTCTTCCACCCTATGATTTCTTGGAATGACAGCTGGGTTGCTGTTTCGCATCAACTGTATAGATTCTTCTTTCGACTCTGACTGTCTTGCTTTTCTTTCTTCCCATTTATTAAGCCAAATCTTAAAGTCCTCGGCTTCAAAAAGTGCAGAACACTCTTTTTCACCTAATGTTAAAGAACGAAATGTATTTGTATAGTCAGCTTTATAGGTAGTCATGAGTGAAAGTAGTTCTTCTATAAGAGATTGATCTTCTTTCTCTTCATTATATAGTCCAAGCTTTGATCGCATTCCTCTAAAATAGTTAGCAT
This sequence comes from Fictibacillus nanhaiensis, assembly GCF_049537595.1. Lineage (GTDB taxonomy): Bacteria > Bacillota > Bacilli > Bacillales > Fictibacillaceae > Fictibacillus > Fictibacillus nanhaiensis_F. The sequence continues at coordinate 576,406 of NZ_JBMULM010000002.1, read as the reverse complement.
GATACAGGTCAGAAAAACCATATAGAACTTCTTGTGCCAATTCAACGGCCTTTTCCTGTTCTTCATGTAATAGTGGTAAAAGTGTTTCAGCAAATCGAGCTAGATTCCATCCAGCAATTCGGGGCTGGTTAGCGTATGCATACCGGCCCTCTCTATCGATTGAACTAAAAACAGTCAGTGGATCATATTTGTCCATGAATGCACATGGGCCATAATCGATCGTTTCTCCACTGATTGTCATGTTGTCGGTGTTCATAACGCCGTGTGTGAAACCAACAAGTTGCCATTTCGAAATTAAATACGCTTGTTGTTCGATCACTTTTTTGAGGAGATTCAAATATTGATTTCCATCACTTTTCACTTCAGGATAATGACGCATTAAACTATATTCTGCTAACTCTTTCAATTCATCGAGAGTTCCCCATTTTGAAGCAAACTCAAACGTACCTACTCGGAGATGACTTGCCGCTACCCGCGTCATGATAGCACCTGGAAGAGCCGTTTCACGCATGATCGATTCACCTGTCGTTACAACGGCCAGACTTCGAGTCGTTGGAATTCCTAAAGCGTGCATCGCTTCACTCACAATGTATTCACGAAGCATTGGACCAAGAGCTGCCCTTCCGTCTCCTCCTCTTGAGTATGGAGTTCTTCCAGATCCTTTTAGTTGGATGTCAAAACGTTTTCCATCAGGAGTGATCTGCTCTCCCACCATTAATGCTCGTCCATCACCTAACATATTAAAATAACCAAACTGATGTCCTGCATAGGCTTGAGCTAAGGAAGAACCTCCTTCTGGAAGCTTGTTGCCTGCAAATACGTTTACAGCATCTTTATCTCGAAGGAATTCTGCGTTCAATCCCAGAGACAAAGCCACCGATTCATTGAGCACAACTAATTTTGGAGAGTCTACTGGGTTTGGATCTATTATTGAGAAAAATTTATCTGGTAGTTCAGCATAACTGTTCTCTAAATTCCAGCCTGTTTTTTTTGTCATGAGAAGCACACCTTCTTTTATATGATTATATCCTTGATTTCTAATTTCACCTTAACATAATAGACCTGTCCTCGTTTGTTATCTGTATATTGATTTTATTAGAAAGTAATTAATCATAAGAAAACCCGGAAAAATTCAAACCGAGTTCAGTCTAAACTATTATCGTTCCTCAAGCACTTAGTTTTTTCATAATAGCTGATGGATTAGAAGTAAACAAAATATAGGTTTGTTTTTTTGTTTCAATAAAGACCCGATCTGTCATTCCATACGGAAAACCGATACGGATAGCCTCCTTATCGACTCCACCATATGTATCGTCTAAGCCTACATTAAGAATATCCTCTGCTGGAATCTCCACCCTCAATAGCTGCCATCGAATAATAAAGTTGTTATCTATCTTTTTTACACTAACTTCAATCATTGCTCTCCACCCCTATTTTTTTCTTACTATAATTACGTATAAGAAGATGGAAAGTTTCGGTAATGGGAGTTTAAGCTACAAACTTGTTTTACCAATCCGCTCCTAATAGTCCATCGAATTTGCTGATTTCAACAGATCCTCCATCTTAAATTGAGATCCCATTAACATCATCCCATAATATACATCATCTTTACTCCAACGAATGGATTTAACGTCAGATGATTCAACTTCAATAACAACCTCAGTTCCATCTTTCAATTTTGTTGTCTTCTTCTCACCTTCATCATTAAAATTTGCGTTTTTATTTTGAAACGTGGTTACATGAAGGACGGAACCTTTTTCATTACCATAAATAATTTCAGTATGTAAGATATCCCCTTTTGGATCTCCCGCAGGTTCTGCAGCATATGTTAATTGGACGTCTTTTGGCTGAAAAGGAAGTTTTTCTGGAGCTGCAATCTTTTGTTGCACCTCTTTTGGCAACCGCTCCATCTCTTTCTTCACATTCGGATAATTCTCTTTCAGCTTATGGACAGCTCCTTGATCGCTGCAAGCTGCCAAGATAATTAAAAGTAACAAGCTTATTATTTTCTTCATACGATCACCTCTTACTTTTCTATATTCTGCTTTTGGAATATAATTCCTGTTTATGAAGCAAGCTATCCTTTCAAAAAACACAAAAAAGCTTAGGGTTTATCTCACCCTAAGCCATTTTCTAATTTATCGTAAAATTGTTTTAGAGAACAAATTCCATCGATATTCTTGTGTTTTTATAACCCAGCTTCTTATACAACTGATAAGCCACATCATTCTTTCCAAAGACACTTAATCCAATAGACTCTATACCTGATTGCTTTAACATACTTTGTAGTAATTCTAACGTTTTCTTCCCGTATCCTTTTCTTCTATGAAGGTCGTCAATGAAAATATGGTAAACATAAGCTTGATTAATCTCCGGGATCAATCCATACCAGAGAATTCCTACTTTTTCATAGGTTGTGGAATCTTGAATGTTGTACAAATACTGACCCTCAGTTAACAATCCATCTTTCCAAAGATCAGACATCATCATTTCTGATTCTTCTAATGCTGCCTGTAACGTTAGGTTGAAGTTCTTAGTGATTTCACGAGCGTGATCTGAAATCATAAATGCCAGATAATCCTGAAATTCTTGTTCGGTTAATGGGTTTAAATGTAGCATGTTATCTCTCCATTCTATTTTTTATCCATTAGAAGGAAGTAAACAAAGATTCATTCATAGAAACTTAACTAAATAAAATAAAGAGTTACCTCATGAATAAACATCTTTGTTTACTCGTGAGACCATGTTACACAGTTAGTATGGGACATTCTGTTAAGCTCCTTTAACTTTCATCATTTAATAAAGTTTATTTTAACATAAAGTTCCAAAAAATGATTTAATCCATTATCGAACCGCACGTTACATTGATAATCGCACCTGTTATGGCACTCGCTCTATCCGATGCAATAAACACCGCTGTATCAGCAACTTCTTTCAACTTTGGAAGGCGTCCTAACGCTGTTCCTTCCTCCATATACTGTCTCACTTCAGGAAAGTCTGGTTTCCAAGTCTCTGGTATAGCATCTGATCTTAAAGATACGACACGAATGCCTTTTGAACCGAGCTCACCGGCTAAGCTACGGGTATATCCTTCAATAGCTGCACATGCTGTGGCGAAACCTCCCGTATAATGATAAGTACGGTCTCTGCCTGATAATGCTGCTGAAGATGCAGATAGAGTTAAGATCACTCCCGAATTCTGCTTTATCATATGCTTAGCTGCTGCAGTACTTGTGAGAAAATGAGTTTGGACACCCGTCAAAATGGGAGTCATAAAATCTTCTTGTGCCATTTTGGTGAGCCCCGTTCCTTGAAGATCTCCTCGAATTCCTATTGCGTTAAAGGAAATATCTATCCTTCCAGCATGCTGTACGATTCGATTCAGGTGTCCTTCTATTTCATCTTGATTAAGAGCATCTACTTTCGTTACTTTCGCTGTGCCTCCAGCATTTGTTATCTCGTTTGCTACAATTTGCAGAGAATCAAGCGATCTTCCGGCTAAAAATACAAACGCTCCCTCTTCAGCAAAAGCACGTGCAACAGCACCACCTATCGCACCACCCGCTCCATAAACGACTGCGATTTTGTCTTTCAACAACATCTTCAGTCCTCCTTTTTTCAATCTTTCAATCAGTATTGCACTTAAACCAAAGCTTTCATTCCTTTTATCCTTTTTTCTTTCGTTCTATAAAAAAAGTACATTCTCCTCTTTGAAGAATGTACGGTCTGTATTATATTCGTTTAGAGACTTAACTTTTCTTTTACTTCTTTAATTTGAAGAATATGTCGTTGTTCATGATAGGCCACAAACGGAATCCATTGTTTTAAACTAATATCACCGAAAATTGGATGTGGAAAGCCTTTTGACTCTAAGTCCTTTTCATCAGCAGTGTTCTCGATATCTAGTAAGTGTTGATGAGTTGCAGCCAATTTCATCTTTAGCTCTTCAATAGATGCAAATTCTGAAGTTGGCACTGCAAATTCTGGAGCATCTACTTTAATTTCTCTGTTAATTGTTGCTTCAATCGGCTTCTTGTCTGCGTTTACCACTTTACCATTCTGAAGTTGATGTTTTATATTTTTAGCAATACCGCCTTCCATTAAATATAAATGTTCTAGAATTTGCTTAATAGACCATTCATTTTCTGAAGGTTTTCGATTTAGATTCTCGTCATTTAATCCTTCAACTTCTGTAAACAGGTCTTGGCGTATCTTGTCATTAATCAGCATGTCTTCATCACCTTTAATGTATATGACTTGTTCTCGTAGTGTAGCATAATCAGCTTTCAAAATTCTCGTTTGAGAACTTTTCCCATCGTTTGTTTCATTGATTCCTAATCATTTCTATAATTGTTTCCGATATAACAAATGGTTCTTTTTGAAATAAATTTTATTATTATAGGAGTCATTTCTATGTCTGTCAAAATTCAAACGTATCTGTCTGTGAGCATCTCATTGATCATACTAACTACATCATTATTTCTTAGTATCTTTATCAGTGATAAATCCAGCGAATTATTAGAAAAAGAAATAGGTAATTCCCTAGCTTCTTCAGCTTTTCAACTATCTCACAACCTTGATTCTTTCATGTGGTCTAGATACCAGGAACTACAAGTATTAAGTGAACAGAAAGTTCTGAAAGACCCAAGAAGAATAAAAGAAGCACAATTTCTGATCGATCAGCTACAAAATAAAATTCCCTCCTTCTCTTGGGTTGGAATAACGAATCAAAAGGGAGTCATTCAAGCTTCAACAAAGAGACTCCTTATCAACCAAGATATATCTGCTCGTCCCGTTTTTCAAAATGCAACTGAACAACCTTTTATCGGTGATGTTCATGATGCACTTTTGTTATCCAAACTGATCCCCACCAAGGATGGTTCACCATTACAATTAGTTGATATCAGTACACCATTAACAGATAAAAACGGCGTTTTCCAAGGTGTGTTAGCCGCCCATCTCAGCTGGGAGTGGTCTAAAGAAGTGGAAGCCGCGATTCTAAAGCCAATAAAAGAGCAAAAAAGAGATGTGGAAGTATACATAATCAGTAAAGAAGATACAGTACTCCTAGGTAATAAAAATGATTTAGGAAAAAAAATAAAGATAAGTGATCTCGATAATAAAGGAAAGAGAAACGAGTGGAATTTTGTGCGTTGGCCAGATGGAAAAGAGTATGTAACAGGTTATGCTTTTGGCGACGGATATCAGAATTATCCCGGACTCGGCTGGACGGTTGTCATTCGTCAATCAGAACAAGTGGCTTATGCATCCGTCCAATATCTTCAAAAATTTATTTTAGTCTGCGGTATTGTGATTTCTCTACTTATGGCTGTTATTGGATGGTTTATCACAAAGAGAGTTTCTCGTCCTCTTTTTGACTTGGCTATCTCTGCTGACAAGTTGAAAGATGGTGAGATTGTAGAGATTCCTTTGTTGCGCGGAATCAAAGATATAGAAGTTCTAAGTTCTTCTTTTAGAAGCTTAATCTCATCCTTGAAGCAAACAGAAAAACAATTAGACAAGATGGAAAACATGGCACATACGGACTTTCTGACAAGTATGCCGAATCGGTTAGCTCTTTTAGAGTACATGAATTCAGTTCGCTTCGATTCTTCTAACGGCAGTTATGGGGTGCTTTATATAGATCTTGACGGTTTTAAATCAATCAATGATACACACGGGCATCATGCAGGAGATCTACTTTTAATAGAAGTTGGTAAGCGGATCCTTGATTCATTAATGAAGAAGGAACATTTTGCAGCACGTTTGGGTGGAGATGAATTTGTAGTTGTACTTCCGATTCAGGAGAATTATTTAAATGAAATAATTGAGATCTCACAATTCCTCATAGACACTCTTAACCAACCATTTCTTATTCAGGAACATTCTATAAAAATTGGGTGCAGCATGGGGTCAGCTGAATGGGTAGCTCAGGACGTTTCACCACAAACCATACTTGAATATGCAGATGAGGCATTATACGTTTCAAAGAACACGGGTAAAAACAAGTTGAGTTTTTACTCATTTCGAAAAACATCATAAGATTACTTCATATTAAGAAAGCATCCGAATGAGGTCATCCGGATGCTTTTTGTACTTATTTACTTTAATTGGCTGATGAATGGTCCATAATTCCTTGGAGTACGTTGCACAGATAACCATTTAAGAGTAGTGAATTCTTCTAACACCCACTCACCATTAAATCGGCCGAGTCCTGAATCCTTCTCTCCTCCAAATGGCATGTGAGGTTCGTCGTTAACAGATTGGTCGTTAATGTGAATCATACCAGTATGAATTTCGTGGGCTATATCTGTTGCATGTTCAATATTCTTAGAATGAACGGCTCCACTTAGTCCGTACGGATAAGCATTTGCCATTTGAACAACGTCTTCATCCTTTTCAAACGGAATAAGAATAGCTACTGGTCCAAAAATTTCATTCTTCGCTAAAGGCATTTCATTATTAACATCTGTTATCACTGTAGGTTCTAAAACATTTCCGTCGGCATCTCCACCAATACGAATCTTCGCACCCTGTGAAACACTCGCTTCAATATCTTTTAAGATTCGATCAACTTGGTCTCTATTGATTAATGGACCAACGTTCGTATCTTTTTTGGATGGGTCGCCAAATTTAAGGTTTTTTGCTCGTTTCACAAAGGTTTCTGCGAATTCTTCATAGATGTCTTGATGAACAAAGATTCGATTGATCGCCATACATATTTGTCCTTGGTGATAAAACTTTCCAAACAAGGCTGAATCTACGGCTTGATCAATATCTGCTTCTTTTAACGCAATAAATACGTTATTTCCGCCTAATTCAAGAGCAGATTTCTTTAAGTTCTTACCAGCGAGTTCTCCGATGTGTCTTCCGACTTCTGTTGAACCTGTAAACGAGATTAGACGTGGCGTTGGATGTGTGACGATCTCATCTCCAATTTCTGAACCACGTCCTACGATCACGTTGATCAGACCTTTTGGAAGTCCAGCTGCTTCAAAGATACTCGCAAAGATTAATCCACCTGTTACCGGTGTGTCGGTAGCTGGTTTGATCACTACAGCATTTCCAGTCGCAATGGCAGGAGCGATGGATCGAATAGCCAGATGGAACGGGAAATTCCAAGGACTAATTATTCCAATTACCCCTAACGGATTACGGTACACTCTGTTTTCCTTGCCTGCCGTTTGTGAAGGAAGAATTTTTCCTTCCATTCGATAAGGGTATGTTGTAGATTCTTTTAAGATATTAATAGAAGCTCGAAATTCTGAGATAGCTTTCATATATGTGCTGCCTGATTCTTTGATGATCCAATCAATAATGAGCTCTTCATTCTCTTGCATAACGTCAGCTACTTTTTCTAAAACAGCACGCTTGTTTTGTGGAAGTTCGTTTGCCCATTCAGCTTGAGCGATTCTTGCAGCTTCATAAGCTTCGTCCAAGTCTTCTTTCGTCGCAGCTTGAATGGTAACAAGCTCTTCATTTGTGAATGGATTTGTGTTTTTCATGAAGCTAGCACTGCTTCCCTTTCTCCATTCGCCGTTAATATATATATTTGAAAAATCGGTGTTCATTTTATTCATTTTCATTTCCACTCCTTTTTACTTACAAAAGATTAGTTAAGAGCTTACTCCTATTTTTAAACGATGTAAATCAATCTGCTTATTACTTTACCCAATTACTTATAGATACTACACATGATTTGTGAATCTTAAATGTTTTACGGTACGTGTTGTTATATTTGTTACACGTTCACCGATAAATGGCGTGTAATCACCTAAGAATTAATTGTGAGCAGCGGTAAACACTTCACTTTCACTTATAATGTGGACCTTTTCACCTGAGATCAAAGCACCTCCACCTGAACATATACTGATCAATGGTGCTTTCGTATTCAACGACTAAATTCTGAACCCAATCCTTAAAAAAAAAAGAAAAAACCGACACTAGATGGGGTATTACTCGTACCCAAAGTGTCGGTTTTATAAGAATAATCTTAAGCTGTAACTGATTTAGTTGATGTTTTGTTTTCTTTTTCAATCTTATTTACTGCTTCAGCACTCGTATCGACGCGTTTGACGAAAAAGGCTAACACTAATGCAACGATGTTAATTCCGAATGCAACAAAGAATGAGTATTGAATACCTGACAGAAGAGCTTGCTGTGTTAAAGCAGCAGTTGAAGCTTCCGTAATCGTCGCTGGATCTACACCGCTCATCAAGCTTTCTGCTTCAGTTTTTGTAACAGTGTTCATAATCGTAACTAGTATCGCTGTACCGATCGAACCTGAAACCTGCTGTGCTGTATTGTTAACAGCTGTACCGTGCGGATTTAAACTTGTTGGAAGCTGATTAAGACCATTCGTCATAATCGGCATCATGACCATCGATAATCCAAACATGCGCATGGAATAGATCATGATGATATAAGAATATGTCGAATCAGCTTGCAAGTGAGCGAGCATATAAGTTGAGACCGCTGTGATTGAAAGTCCAGTTACCGCTAAAGCACGAGGTCCGAATTTATCAAAAAGCTTACCAGTTATAGGTGACATGATACCCATAATGATTGCTCCTGGTAGCATCATCAGACCTGAATCAAGCGGCGATATGCCTCGAACGCTTTGCACGTATGCCGGTGTTAGAATCATGCCTGAGAACATAGCAACCGCATTAACGATCGCGATAACGGATGCAAGTGCAAACATTGGATACTTATACACTCGAATGTTCAACAAAGGTTCATCTAACTTTAATTGTCTCAGGATAAAGATAACCAACGCAATTCCACCAATAATTAGTGTTGATAGAACAACGGTATCCGTCCAACCGTCTGAACTCGCCGTACTACATCCGTATAGAATGCCTCCAAAACCGATACTAGATAATACGAGAGAAAGATAATCCAATGAAACATTTTTATTCTGATTCATCACGTTCTCAAGCTTCCATACTGCAAACAATAAGCTAAGGATTGCTAGAGGAAGAATCATTTCAAAAAGGAGACGCCAGTCGTAGTATTCTACGATATATCCTGACAAGGTTGGTCCGATCGCAGGAGCTGTGATCATGACCAAACCAAAGATCCCCATCGCAATGCCTCGTTTTTCACGCGGAAAACTAACGAGCATGACGTTCATCAATATTGGCCCCATTACAGATGAACCGACCGCTTGCACCATACGTCCCGTTAATAACACACCAAAGTTAGGTGCAAAAGCTGATAATGCTGTACCAATTGTAAAGATGACCATTGCTGTGATAAATAACATTCGATTAGAAAATCGAGTGATTAAAAACGCTGAAGCCGGTATTAAAACACCACTCACAAGCATGAAACCTGTGACTAGCCATTGAACAGTCGAATAGTCTTTAACATTTAAATCCACCATGATGGTAGGCAATGCTACGTTCAGCAATGAATTGTTTAAGAAAGCTACGAAGGCTCCAACGAACAAGATCGCAAGCATCAAATAGGGTGGTTTTTTATGTTGTAAAGCGGAATCTGTATTCCCCATGTCATTTCTCCTCTTGTATAAAATAATTACTTAACTTTATTAAGTTTATACCCTCAGTATAAAAATATCAACACTTTTGTACCGGTAGTCTAAAAGCGTTGTGTTTCCATCTCAAGAAATTTATACTAGTCATAAGGGTTGGACTTAGGAGGAACGCATGAATAACAGAAAAAGAAAAGTTGCTGATACCGCATTAAAGCTGTTTATAGAAAAAGGGATTCAGCAGACTTCTATACAGGAAATCATTGATAAAGCAAATATTTCTAAAGGTACGTTCTATAACTATTTCTCATCAAAAAGTGACTGTATCGCAGACATATTAGAATTTCTGCGGTATGATGCCAGTCAACAGCGAATTGCCGTTCAGATTGGTAGGGATACAGGTGATCGGGACGTTTTCATTGAACAAATTGTAATCATTATGCGATTAAATCAGGAAAGAAACCTTCAACCACTTTTTGAAGCGATTCTATCTTCCAATGAAGCTGACCTCAAAAAACTCGTCATGCAGCATCGATTATACGAGATGGAATGGATATCCAATCGGTTTATTGAAATTTTAGGCGATGAAGTTCGTGAGCATGTGTTTGAAGCTACCATCTTATTCTTCGGAATGATGCACCATATGTTGTTCACGCTGAAAATTACAAATACGACATACTCATTAGAACATGTCGTTGATACACTTCTTTCTTATATTGAGATGATCGTACCGAAGATGATGACGAACGAATCTGTTCTAATTCCTCTTTCAGCTATTGATTTACTTCGTACAAATGCTAATAAAAAACAAGTTAAAATAGAAGATATTTTATCACTCGCTGATCAGCTGCAGCAGGATTATACGTTTAACGAAGAACAGCAAGACCTTTTTGATGCGATCATGAGTGAACTTCAACGTGAGCGTATTCGTAAGATTGTTCTTCAGCCATTATTAAAGCCATTTCAAAAGAGTTTTGAAGAATCACCAATCTCTTCTCAAGCGCAAACGTTTACTAACTTAGTATGGTATTTTTTAAGAAACATGAATTGAAAAAAAAGGCTGTCCGAATTATAATCGAATCAGCCTTTTTATGTTTGCACAAATGACGTACTCTTCTTATACTATTGGTGAATGGAGGTCGGTAAAAATGGCAAATCATTTTGCCGGAATCAGAAGCAGCTCATGCAAAGCCTACTATTAGGGGCGATTCTTTGTATGGGCAGACATCGGTAACGTCAGTCGCCCGAGCGTATGACTTCGTTTCTAATGATGGCTTTGCACCTTGTTTTTTTTCACAAACAATAAGGAGCTGAACAAAATGAGTAGACCATTCATTAGAAATCATCAGTACAACCTCATAACAAAACAGGTTTTACAACTACAGCGTGCATGTAATAATGGTGCAGATTCAAAAGTGATTGAAGCTGTTCAACACAGCGCTCAATCAAAAATTCTTGAATCCTTTTCTGACCTAGATGAATCACAAAAAGATTTAATAGCGGGATTAATACCTTTACGGAAATCAGAAGAGTTTCAAAAATACTTGCAATCATTAGAACCATTTCTTGAGGAATTTTCTACCACTACTAACAAGCAGATCATGAAATTGTTTCCGAAAGTGAAGAAGCTGAAAGTTCCTGATTTGAATATGATTGATTTTCAAAAGATCAGTTATCTTGGCTGGGTTGATATTGGTACGAATAAAATGTTCATCGTGTATCACTTAGACGGTAAGCTAGTTGGTGTGCAAGGTAGATATACACCATCAAACAAGGGTATCTGTTTTTTGTGTAACGGAATAACAGATGTTGCCTTATTCTCAGCGATAACAAAATCTAAACCAGCAAACGCTTCACCCGATTATTATAAAGCGATCGGTCATTATATCTGTACGGACAGTCATGAATGTAATAAAAGAATTTCAAATGTTGGCACTTTAGAAAAGTTTATTCAAGACGTTCTATACTAAAGAAAAGCCAAGCTACTGCGTCTAGCAGCTAGCTTGGCTTTTTTGTTACCTTTTTAAAGTTTTAAAGTTTTAAAGCGGGAAAATGCGGTATCACTTCTTCACCTAGTTCTTGTATAACTTCTTTAGCTGGTCTTTCACTATCAAAGAGTGCAAAGAACAAGTGGTTTACTCCAGACTCTTTATACACTTGCAACAGCTCGATCAATGGATTGCGGCCGATTCTAAATCCTAAACGAATCGGTTGTGGAGCTTCGTTAGGATCTTCTGCTAGATCAAGGTGCATTGGCTGAGTGAATGGTTTGAACGTATTAGGATGATAGCGTCCAACTAACTCTCTCCACCTTTTTATTGTTACTTCTTGATACTTAGGGCTGCGAGGATAATACATCCACCCATCTCCATGCTCTGAAAACCACTCCATTTCCTGTTGTGCATAGCCTGTAATAAATGTCGGAATTCGTTTTGTTGGCTTAGGTACAAGATTAGCTCCCTGCAGGGCTCCCCGGGATGAATGGATTTCTGGGTATTCGTTATAAAGGACCTGGTTAAGATATTGAAAAGCCTCCACAAACGCTTGCCCTCGTGTTTCGTGCGAGACACCTAAAGCAGAAAAATCTGCACGTCTATCACCTGATGATACGCCAAGCAAAACACGTTCTGGGAACAATTGATCCAGAGTTGCGATTTCTTTAGCAACACGCAACGGATGCCTTAATGGTAGTACAGCAGCTGCTGTTCCTAGTGCAATTTCCTTCGTCTGACTTGCTAAATATGTCATATAGATCATCATATCGTAAATCTGACCTACCGCTGGATCTCCAAAATTCGGATCTTCCAACAGAACATCACGAAACCATAAACTTGTAAAACCTAATTTTTCAGCTAACTGCGACAATTCAACTTGCTGTTCCATCGTCGGTGTAGCAAATCTATAATTTTCAAGAGGGATGTGTAGTCCAAGTGTTAATTCACCCTCACTATACATTCGATTGTAAGAACGATGATATTTGAATGGATTCATTGTTGGTCGTGCCCTCCTATGAGAAAAGATTCCTTAATGATTTAAAATCATACGCTCTTTACCAAAAAATAAAAGTACGCACTTTGAAGTACGATAGGCACTTTCAAGTAACAATTACGTAATATCAAAAAAAGCCGAAAGCAAAAAGGTCTGTAAAACCTTTTCCTGTCAGCTTACCTAAACATCCCTAGTTATTTTGTTTCCATTCTTCAGCTAATAGACCATATATCACATGATCAACATAATGATCATAAAGCCATTCTGCTTGGCGAATCTTGCCCTCTTCCTGAAATCCTAGCTTCTCAGGAATCGCACGGCTTTTTTTATTTTTTTCAGCTACTCGTATTTCAATTCGATTAAGATCGAGTTCATTAAAGCCATATGCAATATAAGCTTTACACGCTCTCATCATAATTCCTTTTCCTTGAAACTGTTGACCGAGCCAATATCCCATAATACCGATCTTATGTAACCTATTTATTTCGTTAAACCCGATAATTCCAGCAATGTTTCCTTTATAGATAATTGCTGTTGTCTTCGGAAAGCCCCCTGTTTCAGTTACCCCTTTTAAGGTCGCTTTTATGAATGCAAGGGAATCTTCTTCTTCATTCGTATAGTCTAACCAACCTAACCATTCCTTTAGATACTCTTTTGATTCAATCGTTAGTTGGAAGAATTCTGTAGCATCTTTTTCATTAAACATGCGAAGAGATAACTCTTCGTCAATTTTATAAACAAACATGACCCTAACCCCTTTTTTCCTAATTTTAGCACAATGATACGGAAAATAGAGGTTATTACTGATTTTTTAAAACAGTTCAATTGATTTCGAATTATATATTCTAAATATATTGAATATTAGATTTCATAGGTATAGAATAAAAACTAGAATATATTACATTTTGGAGGTAGACATGAAAAATATCCATTCTCCTCATTCTCATGAAACGGTATCACTATTGATTGAGAGTTCACTGGTATGGGAACTAGCTCTAGGAATTGCAGGTTATACATACGAAAAATTGCGTCACACATTTGAACAGGATGAACAGTGGACACAGCAAAAGTCTTTAATGCCAGCGTCTCTAAAAAAGAATTTAGAAACAATAAAACAAACAAACTTATGGTATGCCCTGTTTATGCTGCAGAACAAAATTTCAGCTTCTACGATTACAGAATTTTCATTAAAAGTGTCTGAGTTACCAACTGATGTTTTTTATGAAACGCTCTTACCTTACAAAAATCGTTTATGTGAATCGCACAGAACCGAGACAGCGAAAAGTTATGAACAGCCTGATGCTTTCTATCAATATGCGTCTCTATTTAATGGACACGACTATTTAGAGGGATATGTACAAACACTTGGGGATGTAAGCCGTGAAGAACTGCACTCCTTACTAACTGATACTCTTTCGGAATGGTATAACTGGCTCAGCCAAAATCCGGATTGGGAAAAATGGATGCATGCTCTCTCATTTGAAAAGAAACAGCATGGTCTTCTTGATAACCAAAAACCATCAGAAGAAATTGAACGTGTGACAAGTGGAGCAAAATATGTTCCAGAACCTTCTGTTTGGAACATAAAACTAATTCCACATGTCTCTTATAGACCATGGATACTTGAGCAAAAAACATCAGATACAAAGCTCATCTTTTATCCATTGAGTGATGAAGCGTTATTAGAGCCAGGTTCTCCACCAAGCGAGCTTGTACGGGGGCATAAGGCACTAGGTGACGATCTACGATTAAAATTACTGTATCAACTAATGAGAGGACCACTCTCTCTTCAAGAATTAACCGCACAGTTTAACGTATCAAAAACCACCCTGCACCACCAGCTATCACTTTTAAAAGCGGCTAAATTTGTTAAGGTTGAAAAGGGTATATATTCCGCTAATACACACTATATTCGTTCGTTCTCCAACCAACTTCAACACTATTTGGGAGAAAACACAAATGAAGAATAACTCATTATCTAGACCATTTAAAGCCCTCTGGATCGGAGAGATCATTTCCGAATTCGGAGGCGCTGCCGGTGGAATCATAAACGGTCTTCTTCTGTTTGAGATAACAGGCTCCAAAGAGTGGATGGGAGCACTTTGGCTTCTTTATTTTCTTCCGTCCTTGGTTCTACAAGCAATTAGTGCTCCATTTCTAAATCACGTTATTAAAGAAAGAATGATAATCAATATTCAACGATTTCGCTCTTTTGCTTATATTTTGCCTCTGTTCGGATACGTAAGTGGTTCAGAAATGGGTACGATTGCCGGATTAGTGATCCTGCAATGTGTATTGGGTCTATTGCAGCCGATATATGCTAGTCTTTCATTCGCCTTATTGCCCGACCTTTGTGAAGACAAAGAATTGGTTTCTGCCAACAGCTTACTCGATGGAACCATGCGTCTCATGAGTTTTATCGCACCAGGCGTTACATCGTTACTTCTTTTAGTCAGTCCTCTGTATACCATTTACGGGTTATCTAGCCTTATGTTTTTACTAAGCTCCTTATCCCTTTCTCAAATTCCTCAAGTAAGCAAAAAAAGAGTAGCGACATGGTCAAAAAAGTTCTGGTGGGAAGAAACAAAAATTGGGTATCGTACTTTCCTTCAATTTCCACAGCTACTAAGACTAACTCTGTTATCATCATCTGTACAATTTGCAGTAGGAGCCACTATGGTAATAAATGTGCCTTTTATTAGAGAAGATTTGACCGGGGAAGCTTGGGAATATGCGATTTTTGCGGGAATGTTTCCGATTGGATATGCGCTTGGCATGCTGCTTCTTACAAAGTTACCTAAGAACAACAAAACCATGTATGTTGGCCTTGTTGGAGGTGGGTTGTCTTTTATCGCATTGTACTTCGCTCCTTCTGTTTATATCGCTTGGGGATGCGAATTCTTAGGAGGACTCTTATTTCCAATGTTCAATGCCCAAAGCTCTGCTCTTTTTCAACGAAATGCTCCTCGAGATCGATTATCACAATTAAGCACAGTGAGGTTACTTTTTCTTCGGATCACCATGCCACTCGGAATCTTATTCGCTTCTAACAGTTACTTAGGCATAAGTACTCGTATGACATACTTTTTTATCGGTGTGATAATTGCAGTGCCGGGAATGTATTACTTAATCTGTACCTTGATTCAAAATAAAGATCATGATTTGAAAGATCGAGTTAAAATCTCAAGTTAAATGAAAAAATGGCGACCAAAACTAGAGAGTCCTAATTTGGTAGCCATTCCTTTACTTTTAATATGAACACATTTTCCTAAGGAATTAATACAATCTTTCCTAACTTTCCTGCTTTCTTGAAATATGTTTGAGCTTCTCTTGCTTCATGAAGAGGAAACGTTCGATCTATAACGGGTTTAATTTTACCTTGAGAAATTGCATCTAGCATTCGAGCAAATTCTGCCTTTGTTCCTAAAACAGAACCGTATAGTGTTATGTGTTTTAAATATAAAGTTCTAAAATCAAGCTCTGTTTTTTGTCCGCCGGCAGATCCTGAAGTACAGAACTTGCCTCCGTTTTTTAATACTTGGAGAGAAGTAGAAAACAACGCGTCTCCAACCACATCTAAAACAGAGTCAATCGGACCCCCGTTGATTTGTTGGATTTCATGCGCAAGGTCCTTTGATTTATATGAGACTACATGTGTTGCTCCGAGTTCTTTTAGTTTTTCCTCTAACGTAAGGTCGCCTACCACTGCAATTACTTTAGCTCCAAAAACATTTGCAGCAATCTGTACATTCAGTGAGCCTACACCACCGTTGGCACCCGTTACTAGGACGGTTTCATTCGGTTGAACCTGAATCTGTTCGACCATGTGCCACGCAGTTAAACCACTTACGGAGAAAACGGCACTTTCTGTGAAACTCTGTAAAGGCATATCAAAGCAAAGATGTGCTGGCCATACTACATATTCAGCATACCCTCCGTCATACTCAGACCCTATAAATGACATATCATCAGAGATATGTTCGTATCCTTCTTCTCCACTTGATGTAAAAGGAAACAAAACAACGTCCTTTCCTATCATAGAAGATGCAACTTGTTTCCCTGTTTTCACAACTGTACCTGTAATATCAGAGCCTGGGATTCTCGGAAATTGAACCCCTTCTGGTCGCCAACCTGATTTAGAACCTGTACCGTATGCTCCTTCTCTCATCCAAATTTCCGTATTATTGATACCACATGCTTTCACCTGAATCAAAACTTCATTTTCTCCTGGCTCCGGTATGTTTATTTCAACAACTTCTAACTTGTTTATATCTCCATAACCTGTCACTTGAACTGCTTTCATATACTCATTCCTTCTGTCTTAAATTTCTTGCAGCTATTCAATCCTTTAATATAATATTTAACTTCTCCATCCTTATAGTAGCCCAAAAATTATAGAGTAAAACCTTCACAGTAACCTGTAATAAAGTAAAGTTAACGTTTTGATACTTCCTCTTAGCTTTTATTCTGTAAAACAGGTAAACTAATAAAAATTGATACCTGAGAGTCGTGATAACTTGAAAGTGAATATGAAAGAGTTAATCGAACAAAAAAGGAATGTTCATGTACTTTATTCTTATAATGGAATGAAAGAATACACAGAAAAAATCGTGAAATTTATTCAAGAGGGCACTTCATTAGGAGAGTATGTTGTAGTTATTGAAAACGAACGCATCTATCGCATGCTTAAACAAGAATTGGCCATTAGATTAAAACCTGATCAATTGGAGCTTGTTCATCATGTAAATAATTTTGACTTTTACTATTCAAGCGGCAGCTATCATCCACCTGCCATTGTAGATTACTTTTTCAAAACCGTTAAACCTTATGTGGATAACAATAAGTCTTTCCGTTCATGGGCACATGTTGAATGGGGGACAATGGAAGATCCTCTTCATCTTATCGAAGACCTAGAGAGAATCGTGGACGGAGCGGTAAATGAGTTTGCATTCCCACTAATATGTGCATATGAGGGTGATAAGATGCCAGAACATCTTCAAGAAAGCTTGTTAAGAACACATCCTTATATACTTATAGATGAGGAACTTTATGGATCAGAAAACTATTCATTAAAAGCTAATAATAAATAAAACACTGCAAAATCACAGTGTTTTCAAATTTTAACTGGCGCTTGCTCATCTATGTGATGTAATCTAGGGGATTTACGATATTAAACAACCTGCTCTCATTTAAAAATTGGGTGACTAAATGGACATGAGCCGCACCAATTATTAATAGAGTACGATCTGATATCGATGTAATCTTAGCTAAATTGTAATAAAGGATTAGATTTCGTTGATACCACCATCTCATCCAATCGATGCCAATATATTCTTCAGATGAACCAATTCGTGCTATCGCCAAATACATTTCGTGCTGCTTTTCAATATAGGACTTTTGGTTTTGTGATCTGATTATTTCATAAATACTCTTCTCGCCTATTGAAAGTTCTTGATTAGAACGATAGGTATCATTTATGTAACGAAAAAACTCAGGTTGATTCTTTTCAGCCCACTCAAAAACCTGACCCAACCCTCTATTTCCTACCGTATCCATCCAGTCCACAGCATGTACTTTTTCATGTTGTAGATTTGAGGCGATACGGAACCCAAGCTGATGTACTTCGTCAATTGCAAGATCCAATTGACCCTCTTTATATTGATTAAATTCTTGATTGAGTTTATTCTCTTCACTCTTTACTACCTCTAGTGCAACCTTTGTTGGCTTAAATTTCATTAAGTGTTCGACTACTTTTTGAATTTCTTGTTGTCTTGATTCAGCTAACAGATCATCAAACTCCATTCGTTGAAGATCCGGCGTATACCTCATGTGAAAAGTTCCTAGTATCATTATTTGTGGTTTTTCTTGTTTGATGTTCATCACAACAGCTCCATACTATTTTTATTTAATCCAGTTTTTTGAGATAACCAACTCTCAGCATTCCTTATGAAATTATCATCATTCCAAGCCGTAATCGCATCACCCTCACCTAGCTTTTTAACTTGGTTTTGAAAGAAGAGATCCGCTATATAATAGCCAAGTCTGCTGTGACCAAATTTCTTACCACCATTAATGGAGAACCATTCTGAAAAAATTGATTGGGCAGAGAATGAGTTGTAATCTTTTGCAAACGCCAGCAAAATCTCATCTTCATGTTTTTGAGCAAACTCCAACCACTCACATCCATGGTTATCAAAGGAAAAGTAAACAGATGGATGGAGACTGCCTACAATTCTCCTAGAAAAGTGAGTCGCTGCACCTTCTTGATTTAACCAAGTCATTGGACTGTTCCAAATTACTCTTTCCCACTTCATACCTGCTTTATCAGTCAAAATATTTTGTGTGGCGTGCCCAAATTCATGGGCAACAATGGTTCTTAAATGCTCTCGTTCTGGTGACAGTTTTTCTAATGCGAACGTAACATTCGGTATGATCTGTCTGTGCGTGTATGCATTCGAGCCATAACCACCAACGATCAAGTTTACTTCAACAGGAAATTGTACTCCATATTCCTCTTCATACTTTTGAACAACTTCCTGAATAAGCGGATTTATTGAATCGTGAACGCATTGTATAGACGACCAAGAGTCCTGATATTTTTTAATTGATAAATCATGTCTTTCCTGGGTATCTTTGCAATGGTAAGAAAAATATTCATGAAAGACAGACGGGTACCTTTTATAATATTCTTTCAAAAACGAGATCGTTGGCTGATAGTTTTTCAGAAAAAATGAAACAGTATCAATAATTTTCATGATAATCCTCTTTTCCTATCTCTTTTGCTATCTCAATTCAATAAAAATCCAAAAAATCCCTTTAAATCAAAAAAACTGCCCGAATGGACAGTTTTGAGTCATCATTATTAAATTAATTTCTCCATTCGAATGTCCGCCCACATTCGATCTTGATAATACGTAAATGCTTCGACTCTACCAATTTCTGAGTATCCCAATTTTTGATAAAGCTTTTGAGCGTTGGCATTAAATTCAAACACACCGAGCTCGATGCGTTTCAGACCCTTTCTTTTCATTTCATTCTCTAAGTATGATAGCGCTTGGTACCCAATTCCTTTACCTCTTCCAACCGATTCACCTATCGTAATACCTAACCATGCCGTTCCTTCCATTCTCTTAAAAAGGTGAGGAGGATCGACCATATAGTTCATCTCACCTACTAATTGATTATCTACAAAGATCAAATAAATCTCGTGAAATTCCAAACGTTGATACAAGTCTTCCACCGTGATAATACGTTTACTTTCGAGCTCTACTCTATCCTTATTCGGTCGTGTTAATGGAACAAGCTTTGTGTCGTTCTCCCAACGATTTAAAGCTTCTACTACGTTTTCTTCAGGTTTTAACATCTTTCTAAAGTGAATGTTCATTTCATAACAGCCTCCGTATCCTTATCTATGAACCTGCATGAATGTATGTCGAGCGACCATAATCCTGAATTTAAGATAACATCTGAGTGAACAATCTCAAGCCTTTTTCCGAAGAATGGTCCGTCTACAACAAATGTATGATATTCTCCATGTTCACCCATAGAGCAGCTCTTGGTAACTTCAATATCCTCACAAAAACTTGTATTCAACTCACGACCTGTCCAAGTCGAGTCCAAGATATCTGCTGAAGCTCGACAAACAATCGAATGAAAACCTAATGAAATAAATTCTTCCAATAGTTCAGAGGCTTGTTCTTCTAAGATCCATACGGGAAAAAGAGCATCCAGACCTGCTTTTTCCGCAACCTGTTCATTCCATTTCCGGTCTTCTTCCATATACAAACTGCCGAATGCGATCGCATCTAACCCAAACTGTTCTTTTATTGAAGTTAAAGACGTGATTAAAGAAGCTTCATACTCACCAGCGGAATCCACCATAATTAAAGGAAGACCGATCGCATCTGCTTGTAATTGTAAGATTTCTAACGGAATACCATGGGCATGATTCCGTGCATCTTCTTCAGAAACCATGGATATCAAGCATACAACTTCATGCTTTTCTTGAAACAATCGATATAAAGCTAAGCAGCTGTCTTTCCCTCCGCTCCAGCTAACAGCTACTTTTTTCATGCAACCATCCCTCTTCCTTTTTTCTATTAGTCTTCGATATATTCGATCAGATCCCCTGGCTGACATTCTAGTACTTTACACAATGCATCAAGTGTTGAAAAACGAATCGCTTTTCCTTTTTCATTTTTAAGTACAGAAAGATTAGCAGGGGTGATATCAACCAGTTCAGATAATCGGTTCAATGACATCTTCCGTTGTGCCATCATAACATCTAATTTTATTCTAATCATCGCAATCCCTACTCCACCTTTAGATTGTGTGTTTATTTTCTTCTACTGCCTCTACGGCAACCTTTAGTGCAGAGGCTAGAATCATTACGAAAATCCCTGTGAAAAACGTATCAACATAAGCTAATCCTGTATATGTTACAGAAGCGTTCGTTACATGGATTTCCTTAAGTGCTTTTGTCATTAAAAGCTCGTCCATAAAAGTAAAAGCTGACCCAAGTACAAGAATGGTGATACCCATCT
Source organism: Fictibacillus nanhaiensis (assembly GCF_049537595.1). Taxonomy (GTDB): domain Bacteria; phylum Bacillota; class Bacilli; order Bacillales; family Fictibacillaceae; genus Fictibacillus; species Fictibacillus nanhaiensis_F. Next base: position 555,379 of record NZ_JBMULM010000002.1, on the reverse strand, counting down.
TGAATAAAACCTTAACGTTCTCCATCATAAATAAACTCTCTTGGTGTAAATTCTGTAACAATTTCATCATGAGTCTTAGGAAAATTAATGCAAAAACAAACATAATGATAGAGGTCACCAATGAGAGGACGATGAATTCTTCATCCTTATAAAGTAAAGGTTGCTGATCAAAAACTAACGTTAAGTTGCTGTAAACAGGATCAAATGCACCGAAAGACTTTGCCAATTCCCCTGTTGGACTCATTAAATAAGACAAATGATATACCAAGGTAAAAATACCAATAAGACCAATAACATAAAAAAGAACTGAGCATAATTTCGCTCCATATTTATAAAAAATTTTCCACTTCATCTTTCTGCTCCTCTTCTTTAATTTCATAAATTTAACATACCATAAAAGAAGGATAAAATCTCAATAATCATTATTTTTTTATCGTAAAACAATAAATAATTGTTGAATTTTATAAAATGCGCTGTTATAGTTATGTCGTCGACTCATTTGTTAGGTATTGGTAATTATGTAGATAAAGGGGATTATTAACATGTCATTGGTCAAACAGAGAATTAACATCATCGATGGTATTAGGGGATTTAGTTTATTAGGGATTCTTTTAGCAAACCTACTCATTTTCCAGTTCGGAATCTTTGGAAAGGACGAAATTCATTATTTTCAATTATCAACCGTTGATACATATGCTTACTACTTCACAAAAGTGGTGATTGAAGGCGCATTCCTTCCCATCTTCATGTTCATCTTTGGGTACTCTCTCATTCTTATGCGTAACAAGTTAAAGGAAAATAACAAACGCGTAAAGTGGCATCTGTTCAGAAGATTTGCTTTACTGATGACTCTTGGGATCTTGCATAGTACGTATTTATGGGAAGGAGATATTCTTTTTGTATATGGGCTTATGGGTCTTCTGCTTTTGGTCATGGTAAATCGCAAACCAAAGACACTATTGATTTGGGCTACTCTACTATTCTCTCTTCTCTTCATTGGCTCTCTGTTTGAGGCAGAAGAAATCAAAATGATTCGTGCTGATAAGATAGATTTATACATGAAACAAACACAAGAAATCTATGGATCAGGAACGTACTCAGAAATAAGAGCACACAGTCTTGATGACGAAATGCTTGATATGAGTGGTGGTGAAGCCGCCTTCATGTTATTATTAACTCCTTTTGTTCTTAGTCCAATTTTTCTGATTGGTATGTATGCAGCACATCGAAAATGGCTGCAAAATACGTCTTCTAAGATCAAACAGTTTACAATCCTAAGTGGTTTATTTATACCAATCGGACTCTTACTAAAAGCTACTCCTCTACTCAGCAAGCAGTGGGATTATCGTTTAGATATGAGTATGATCGGAGGAAGTATGCTTGCTATCGGTTATATCAGTCTGTTCGTTTACATGTACAACCATCAGAAGTTCAGACGCTTTTTAAGTGGTTTTGAAAGTATGGGAAAACTATCATTAACAAATTATTTAATGCAATCGATGATTTGTACATTTCTTTTTTACGGCTATGGTTTAGGTTGGTTTGGTGATCTTGGTGTAATACTGGCCACTGTAGTAGGTGTTTTAATCTTCGGAACTCAAGCACTCCTTAGTTCCATTTATTTAAAATACCTGCCCATCGGTCCAATGGAATATCTTGTACGCTTGGTCGTCTACTTAAAGATACCTAAGTTCAAAAAATATACTTCTTTAGAGGATAATTATAGAAAAGCGATATAAATAAAGATAGCTGTCCATACAGGGACAGCTATTTTTTGTTTCATTATTATTTCTCATCAAGTCGATCAGCTATTCTTTTTAGAGATCGGTTCATTTGATATAGCATGACCAAGACAAAGATTCCTACTCTTATTGGTACTAAAAATGTAAATAACCCCATTAATGCTAACCCTGACGCTCCATATTCCATACACTCACCACCTCATGCCAGTTAATGATCAATGAGAACTTTCTTTAAAATCTCTTCTTCCCATTTCTGTTTATACGTAATTTCGACGATTTCACATAACTCTTTATGTAACTTTTGAAAATGAGGTAAGATTTTTCTTAAAATCCTTAACATGTCTTCTTCGTTAGATTTGTAGCGCCATTCAGATAGGAGCATGCGCTGTGATTCAACTAGTGGACTTCTTGTTCCTTCCACCTTAGACCAATCTCCAAAGTTATTCGGCTGAAGTCCTGCAACCATATACCAACCTGACACCATAGAATAGATTGCGTTTTCTAAACATTGTTTTGTGTATGAGAATTCATTTCGCATGATTCGTCTATAAAACTCATGAACGTATGCGAAGAATTTACTACGCCAGATTTCTACTTCTTCTATTGTTGGCGAGTAGGATAGCTGAAGGGATTGTTGCCTTATGGAGTTTACATGACCTTCAGGATCGTAAACTATTTTTAAATGCTGCATCCAAATAGAAGGGTGAAGATCATTTTTCTTGTAATAAAAAGTATCCACTTTAATAAAGAAGTCATAATGAGCGATAGAATAGTTTGTCCAAGGAAAATCTTCATAGAAAAGAACTTCCCCCCAATTGGCCGCTCTTTTCTTTTTATTCTCTCGAAACTTCTCAAAAACAGCGTCTTGCACGACAACACGAAGATCAATATCTGAATAGAGATCTGTGCTTTCTTTTCCGATGGACCCGCCATAAAATATCGCTATAACATTTTTATCTGCCACTAGGTCTTGTTCTATAGTTCTCATCAATTTTTCACGTTGTAACGGCAGTTCTTCGTCTCTCTTCTTATAATAATCCCTTAAAGCTTCAAATCCCACTCATTGAAAACCAGCTCCCTATTATCATCTTCTTTTCATATTCCTCTTAAAGGTGGATTGTACCTTCTAATTGGATAAAAAAGGTTTTTTAAATAAACATTAGAAATGGTTAATGGTTAGAAAAAAAATCCAACCTTTATTAAAGTGGATCGTCTTTAGTTAAATGACTTTTTTTATGAGGGGTGCAGATGAAATTAAATCCATTACAGAATCAAACATATGATCACCGCGAAGAACAATTAAAGCCCATTATAAATCAGTATGGAGAAAGCATCTTACGACTTTGTTATTCCTATGTTAAAGATCAAGCAATATCTGAGGACATTCTTCAAGATACGATGTTAACGGTTTACTTACACATGGATGATCTACGCGAGAAACAAGCGATTAAAAGCTGGATCTATCGAATTGCAATAAACAAATGCAAAGATTATTTAAAGAGCTGGCATTATAAACAATTGAGGCTTTCTCAGATATTATCTTTCACAGCCTCTAATGAAAAATCGGTAGAGTTGAAGTTAATTATCCAAGATGAAACAGAGCAACTCGTTCAAGAGATTATGAAGCTTAAGCCTAAGTATAGAGAAGTTATTCTCTTATTTTATTATGAAGAACTATCGCTGCAAGAAATTGAACAAGTTCTTAAGCTAAAGTCTACAACGGTCAAGTCAAGGCTCTATCAAGCCCGACAAATTCTTAAAAGTAGATTAGAAAAATGGAGGGAATCTACATTTGGAAGATAAACTACAAAATCTAAAAATACATATGAATCAGCGCGTATATAGACATATTAAACTTACCTCGCAAATGGAAAAAGGGATTTTACTAAGTATTAAAGGAAAAAAAAGTGTTAAACCCTCGTTCTTTTTTGCGAAAGACCTTATGATTACGGCGCTAGTCCTACTTATAGTGACAACTACCATACCACTTCTCGTTTCAAAAACAGGAAGTAATTCGGCAACAAATTATATGTCTATCCCTTTTTTAACAAAAGCTGAAAATTTGGCTAAACAAAAAGGATTAACCGATGAAATTTATAACCTTCAACAAAGTGAAAAGTCCTTCTCCATGGAAGTGATGATCTCAGACCACGGTGAAATAAATGATTACAAGAAGAATGTAGAAGAGGTGTTAACAACATACTCAAGACTCTATCAAGAGCTTTACCCACATCGAAAAAACATATGGGATAAAAAAAATGTGACTGTATACCTTTCAATTTATAGAGAAAATCCAGCTATTTATGATAACGGGAATGCAAATAACTACATACTTATCGCACATAAACCTGCAGGATCAATCGGTATTGAATGGAGCATGCCGGAAGATGAATAAAGTAATTAGCGGGGTCAAACATTCATTATTCACGTGTATTCATCTATTCCTGTCATTAGTAGGGATTATAGCATTAGGTGCTACACCAGCTCTTTTTAACGGGCTTTCGTTAAATATCACACAGTATTTTCAAGCATTTAAAAACCTAGTTGCAGGTTTACTTGAACCTTCTGCTTTAACGTATTCCTATTATAAAGTTGTACGTCCGTTATTTCCTGAAATCTTAATCCGATACAAAGAATCTATAACTATATTTGCTAGCTCATTTGTCGTCTCATTAATACTAGCGGTACTTATCGTTTATTGTCTTACCTGTCTTAATCCTAGAATTGTAAACCAAGTTAAGCAGAGCCTTCTGTACCTTGAAGCTTTGCCAGATATTTTAATCATTATGATCTTACAGTTGTCTATCGTTTGGTTGTTTAAAAAAACCGGGATACTCGTTGTGGAAGTTGCAGCGGCTGGAGATCAAAAGATAAGAGCACTTCCGATCATCTGTTTAAGTATTCCTACAACCATAATGTTTACGAAAATTTTACTTTTTCATACAGAAGAAGAGTATGAAAAGCCATATGTATCACTTGCAAGTGGAAAAGGTTTAAGTCATTTCACTGTATTTTTTAAACATGTGGTAAGAAACGTTTTACTTCGCTTCTTCTTTTTTACAAAAACCAACATTTGGCTTATGTTATCCAACCTTTATATTATTGAATATTTTTTTAACTCTATTGGGATATTTATTTTTGTAAAAGACTATAACAGTATCGAAACTTTTACAGTTGCATTATTACTCATCTATGTACCTATTTTTATTTATTTCCATCTGTTTAGACTATTCACTTCACATCTGTTAAAAGAGGTCGTCTAATATGTGGTATTATTTCATACGCCAAAAAAGAGCTATAACTGCTCTTCTGTTTTTAGTAAGTCTTGTATTATTAAGTATTGGAAATTCAGTTATCTATGATGGCGAAATCAGACGTGTATCCTTACTTTTTGATGAAAATGGCTCAGTGAGTGCTGCCCCGTTTGCACCGTCAGCTGAATTCTTATTAGGAACGGACCGTAAAGGGTATGATTTGCTTCATCTCATCATTGAAGGTGCAAAGTGGACAATAGGGGCTGGACTACTTATCACTTTCATGCGTATTTTTATTGGCTTATTACTAGCGATAACTCTGGCTAAATTTAACAAACCACTTTTCCGAAGCTTTGAATCTTTTTTTGATAGTTTTTCAGTTATTCCAATGACTATGATTTCCTATTTCCTCTTGCAACACGCCCTAACATTTGGTAACGGTACTACACCAGAACCCTTTTATCTAAGGGTCGGCTTCCAGCTAATGATTTTAATTATGTTTGCCGTTCCTACAATTACTTTTTATTTAGGAAATGAAATAAAATTATTACTCAATGAAGAATTTGTTCGTTCTGCAAAAATATTAGGTGGCCGTTATCCTTATATTCTAAGAAAACACATTGCCCCCCACCTCAAACCAATACTTATCATCTTGTTACTGCAGCAATTCATTCAAGTCCTTGTCATCTTAATACACTTAGGAGTGCTACAAGTATTTTTTGGAGGAACCATTGTTTTTCATGGAGGAGATATAGATTCTGTTACTCATGAATGGACGGGTTTACTGGGGATGTATTATCCATCGTTTATGTCGCATCCATGGATTCCACTTGTCCCAATTCTTTTTTTCACATTAACCATAATCGCATGTACATTTATACTTTCAGGCCTAGAGAGGGCTTACCTTTTATTTAAACAAAAAAGCTTTAAAGATCAAACAAAGCCTATTGAGGTAGTATTAGCTGTACCTTCTTTTTCATTTGTTAAAGAGAACAAAACGTAAAAAACTCATTTCCCTTTAGATGGGAAATGAGCTTTATTTTGTACTGAAATTCTATTCTTATTTTCTGTTTAAATTCGTACGTTTTTGTGCCTGCCAAACGTGAATGATACTAGGAAACCCAACGCTCATACTCACGATGAAACTCCACATTACGAAACGCCATTCATCGGTATAAATCGCGATGATTATAAAAAACAACAGCTGTCCTACAAGAGCAAATAAAGCAGCAATCCAAGCTAGTGTAAGGTTCTCCTTCATTTCATCTCTCCTAAGGGAAAATGATCTAAATCAATGAAGTCATGCAATAGTGTCTAGACCGATATTAACATAATTATCCAGTTTATAGGTAGGTTTTTTATTTTATTCTTCTTTCACTTGTAATCCTAACAATGTGGAAAACACGATTGCTTGTTCACGGGATACGGTACATCCTTTTAAACTTGTGAGGTCTACGTGGATGGTATTGAATGTACATGTACTAATATCGATCCCGTTTAAGGATGTTTCTGTAAAATCAATTTCCTCGATATTACACGATTCAAATTTTACTGCATTCAGTTTTGTTTCATAAAAGTTTGCCTGTTTAAGCGATGATTGGTCGAACAAAACGGGCTTAAGATCTGTTTCTACAAACTCACTCATGTCTAACATACAGTTTTCAAATGTCACATTTCTAAGATTTGCTTTTTCTAGATCAACACCCATCAGTTTACAATCCTTAAAATGTACGCGATACAAAATACCTTCTTTAAAATTTGTGTTAGAAAAATCACAGTTTTCAAATACAACATCTGTCATATCTATTTTATAAAAACTCGAATGAATCAACGTTACATTATTGAATTTCACTTTAGAAAGAATCAGCTTATCGATTTCTTCATTCTCTAAAAATGCTCCCGTGATCGAGCAATCGTGAAGATAAGGATCTTCTTCTATATACAGATCTCGAAACCGTGCTTCTTCTAAATCCCCTTGAATTTTAGGCAGATCTATTTTAAATTTTTTTGTCATTTTCTTCACTCCATTTCCTTGATTATGTTAAATCAAGCTTACAGAAGTAAATATACAAATAGTAGTCTTTTCTTTTCTTCAGAAATCTGTGCAAAGAAAAAAACCGCTGAACAAAAACGTCAGCGGTTCAAAAGTTTATTAGTAAGCTCCCTGAGAATACGTGAGCTCATAGCTATGTGTATAGATTTCAAAGATATTGCCGAACGGATCTTCTACATATACCATTTTATAAGGTTTTTCGTTCGGATAATACTCACGAATAGGCATACGCTGTTTGCCACCATATTCTTTAATTTTCTCAACGATCCCTTCGATATCTGGGTCTTGGATACAAAAGTGGAACAAACCTGTCTTCCAGTACTCGAAATTGTTTTCCGGCTTTTCGTTATGAGGAAACTCGAACAGTTCAACTCCGATCTTGTCACCTGTAGCTAGATGAGCAATTCGGAAAGTTTCCCAGTCATTACCGAATACATCTCGACACATTTGTCCGATCGGTGTATCATCATTCTCTACATCAGATGGCTCCATGATAACGTACCACCCGAATACCTCTGTATAAAATTTTATGGCTTCTTCTAAATTTGGCACAGATAAACCGATATGAGAGAATGTTCTTGGATAGATTGGCATAATCGTATTCCTCCTTTTATTTTTGAATACAGGAATCATTATACCCAGACTTACTTCGCGTATGTAAGAACGCACTTTAAAGTGACATACTATCCTTAAGGTAAGAAAGGACTGTTATGCTCATGAAGATATCAACACATGACGATGGTAAATTAAAATGCTCGATCGAATATACATTGCAAAAAATCGGTGGTAAATGGAAAACAGTTATTCTATGGCACTTAGCTGTGGATGGTACATTGCGGTACAACGAATTAAGAAGTATGCTGCCAGGTGTGACACATAAAGTCCTTTCTCAGCAATTAAAGGAATTAGAAGAAGAAGGATTTATTGATCGTAAATCATACAATACGGTTCCACCAAGAGTTGAATATACATTGACTGCATTTGGCACAACTCTATTGCCCATCTTAAAGCAGATGCATGATTGGGGAACAGAGCACGGAGATTTGGCATAACAAAAGGAGGCTCAGTGCTACTAACCAAAAGCCTGCCTCCTTTAGCTTCTTTAAATTTGTGATAAGCTTTTTCGAATTGTTTGTTGGAGTGAATTAGATAGCGGATCATCACTAACCCCTAGGAAGAGACTTTTTAATAAGGACTTACAGTTAGCCATAACAAACCAATACTGTTCAGATGACATTTCTTCTTTTTGAGATTTTAAAAGACCGGGAATACCTTTAACAAATAGTTTTAATTCTTCTAATCCAACCTCTTTTTTCAGCATGGCAAGAACAGCTGTAACAACGCGCTCATCTTCTCCATGCAAAAAACCAGTCGGTGTCGTACAATATTTTTTCAAAAGCACTTCAATAATAGAAAAGTATTCAACTTCAGCAATTTTTTCATTTTTGATCAGTTCATCGCACGTATCCGCCACATGAGCAATGCTGTGTGCCCACCCTTTTACGGGTACATAACCTCTAACATCTCGTTCCAACTTCATATACTTTTTGATATCATTTTTCACTTCAATAAGTGTTTCTTTTGGAAGAAAATCCACTTCGATATCTTTATTGATGATCACAGCGATTAATATCGTTGTGAAAGCGCGTGTGAAAACAGAATCTGTCCCACTTTCGCCTATTCCTTTAAATAAAAGGTGCTTCATACTATAATCTAGGAGTTTCTTTACTGTCTCGTAGTCGAGCTGATCATGGATAATTGACATATAAAACGATCGATAAACCATCTCTCTCAGAACACTATTTGGTGACCCAATATGTAGGATCATCGAATCTAGAACAACTTCTTGATCTACATCTTCCCATGTCTTTTCTTTGTTATTTATCGAAGTTAAGAGTGCTAACAATTCGGTTCCTTCTACGATTGTGTTGCTTTGAAACAATGTCGCCATTATCTTTATCCCCCATTTTCTAATCTATCTTTTTCATTATACAAAAAGAAGGAATAATAAAGGTTATATTTTGGAAAAATTTGTTTAACTCGTTACAATTCTGTGGAAAGCTTGTTAGTTGTTATTGGAATTTTGGATACAATGATACAATAAAGAAAATGAATTGAAAGAGTGAATGCAATTGAAAAAATATATAATTGTTGCGATATCCATATTGTTTTTAGCAGGCTGTAATTTTAATAAACAAGAGACTACAAACAATATCTTTTTGATTCCAGAAGGTTTTGAGGGCTCTATTTTTACGTTTTATAACATGCCCGACGAACCGCCGTTAAAAAAAGAAGATGATTATACGGTTATTCCAGTTAAAGAGAAAACTTTGGATGTGTTAAAAGATACGGAGATCAGTCAGTATGGTGTTTCATTCACGTCAACGAAGGACATGATCTATGGGGTTGTGAATGATAAATATTATTACGTTGATAAAAACGGAAAACGAAAAGAAATCAACGATCAGTGTATCAGTCTTGGATCGAACGGTGGTTTTTCCGGCAAAAACGGTGAAGATATTAAGTATTCTGTTATTCAAGTAACTTCTTCTAGCTGTGGTCCTTCGTTTAAAGAAAACGGAAGAAATGATTTTAATGCGCAAGTGAACCATGTAGGAAAATATTATTTTCAAAAGCTGGCAATAAAGAAATAAGTTGCGGTGCGGGGGGATTTCAAATCCTTCTGCACCTTTTTTATTTTGGGTAATACATGTATGTAACTGAATAAATGATACCGTTTCCACACTGCCTTTTGCTGTTTCATTTAAAATTTATGTGTTGACAAGCCCAAGATACAGCCTTTATAGTAATCCATATTATTCTGAATAATCATTTTGATAAAAGCAACGAACGGGAGTAGTAAAAGTCTTTTTGTAGTCTAGAGAGCTGCGGGTTGGTGGAACGCAGTCTACGAAAACTTTGAACTCGCCCTGGAGCAGCAAGACAAAAAGAACGCGTTCTCTATGTTTTGACGACTAACCTTCGTTAACAGGTTCTACAAGCAGGATTCTATGACGAATCAACAAGAGTGGTACCGCGGTCAGCCAAAGGCTTATCGTCTCTTTTCTCACAACTGAGATCAGAGATGGTAAGCCTTTTTTTGTTATTTGTTTTATAGATTCTAATATCACTTTAGGAGAGGTTATGAAGATGAAAAAAACCACAGAGAACTTACAACGAACGATGACTTCTCGTCACATTATGATGATGGCTCTTGGAGGCAGTATCGGAGCTGGACTTTTTAAGGGTAGCAGTGCCGCTATTGATTCAGCAGGTCCTTCGGTTGTTCTAGCCTATTTAATCGGTGGAATCATCTTATTATTTGTAATGCAAGGTTTAGCAGAGATGGCTGTTCAAAACAGTGGTGCCCGAACGTTTCGGGACCTTGTCCAATCTGTATTAGGTATGTTCCCCGCTTATTTTCTTGATTGGATCTATTGGAAGATGTGGGTGCTAAACATTGCGGCAGAAGCTGTAGTGGCAGCAATTTTTCTTCAGTACTGGTTCCCGGATACGCCGATTTGGCTGTTAGCCTTTTTTGTTTCGATCGCCGTTACGATCGTAAATCTGTTATCTGTTAAAATATTTGCTGAGACGGAGTATTGGTTAGCCCTTATTAAGATTAGTGTAATTGTTATCTTTATTCTTTCAGGACTTTTGCTTTTGTTCGTATCGTTTGGTGACCATGTTGCACCAAATTTCTCGAACTTAACACATCAAGGTGGTTTTTTTCCGAACGGTTCAGCCGGTCTTATGACAGCTATGTTAGTGGTAATCTATTCGTATGGTGGAACGGAGATTATCGGTGTAACCTTAGCTGAAACGAAGAATCCAGAAAAAGTAGTTCCAAAAGCTGTTCAGAGTACATTAACGCGTATCATAGCCTTTTACTTGTTTCCGTTCTTTATCATTGTTGGCTTAATTCCTTGGGATCAAGTAAATGGCGTGAACGAATCACCTTTTGTTATGGTGTTTCAGATGATTGGAATTCCTGGTGCTGATCATGTGATGAATGGTGTGATCCTGCTTGCGATCATCTCATCGATGAACTCAGGATTATATGGTTCATCACGTGTGTTGTATACACAAGCCGTAGACGGTCGAGTTCCTGGGATTTTTGCTCGACTTTCATCTAAAAAAGTTCCTTTTATCGCTATTCTGATGTGTACAGCTTCTCTATATGGCGGTGTACTGATTTCTATATTTGCAGGCGGCAAAACTTTCAACTATCTTATGGGATCACTCGGCTATACGGTATTGTTCATATGGTTGATCATCGCCTTTGCTCATTTAAAATCAAGAAAACAGAATAAGAAGCTTTCCGGTTATTATGTAAAGTGGTTTCCTTATACAACCTGGGTCGCGATTCTTTCTTTACTTGCCATATTGATTGGCATTGTATTCACCACGTCAATTATGATCACTAGTGTAACCCTGGGCATTTATATACTGATAAGTGCAACGTATGTGTTTAGAAGAAAAGCACTTAACTCAAATCAAGAAAAGATGGCAAGTTAACAAAAGAAAACGCTCTTAACCGAGCGTTTTCTCTTACCTTTTAGCATTTGTATTCATCGCTACTTTATTTAACCTTAGTTTTTCTACCTTTGCTCCCAGTGATCGTCTACGAGATAAGAAGATGCATGAAGCAATAATTAACATGCCTCCAAGAATCGTTTGACCATCTGGAATCTCTGACCAGAATAAAAAGCCCCAAAAGGCGTTAAAGACGATTCCAATGTAACGGGTAACCTCTACAACGATTACATTCTCATGCGTAAATGCACTTGTTAAGAATAACTGTCCTACTAAAGATACAACTCCAATACAGATCAGATAAAACAGTTCTAGTGGTGAAGGTATTACAAATTGGTTCCACATTAAAGGTATACTAACTATCGTTGCGGTAGCGAGAAAATAAAATACGATCTCATAAGCATGATGTCTGCTGCTTAAATACCGAATAGAAGTGGCTGCACAAGCTGCGAAAAAAGCACTTCCTACACCAATTAGCGCATACATGGAATAGGACGAGAACTCCTGTGGTTTAATCAGTAAGAACGCCCCTGTTAACACGACAGGAAGAATATAGAGAAGCGTTTTCGTTAGCTTTTCTTTTAAAAACAAACCTGCTAATACTACGGCAAAAATGGGAGACAGATGAGCCAGAATACTCGCATCTGCTAACGGAATTTTAGCGATTGTATAAAAATAGGCTAATAGATACAACGCTCCAAAGACTCCTCGAACCATAAGCATTGGTACTCCTGTTTTTGAAAAGGCTACCTTTTTCTTTTTCATAATAATGTAGATAATGATTGTGCCTATCAAACTTCTAAAAAAAACACTTTCAGAATAAGGAATATTTAAACTTACTGCCTTAACGAGTGCATTCATAATACTGAAAACAAAGGAAGACAAAATGGCGAGCCAAACACCGTTTTTCATTGTGATCGCCTCTTTCTTTCCTTCATGATGTTTGTTACTTCTCGCAGTGAAGATTCTCTTCTTGCTTCGATTAATGACTCTTTTATTCCTAACAGGGATTCAATCTGCCTACACTCTGATTCGAAATTTTTGATAAGTCTTTTCATCTCAGGCATTGGGATCCCTGAATTCTCTGCAAGTCCATAGATCACGATCAATTTTTGATAATCTTCAAACGGTATCCTAGGGATGGACCACACTCCCTTATACTCTTCTTCTGCTTTTTTAAAAGGAACTGCTGAGAATTCAAAATATCTTCCTTCATGATCAGGATTTGAAAATGGGTCGATAAGAATAGAAGCATAGCGTATATAGAGCAGATACTCCTGTTTGACCTCCTCATAGTCTGAAAAATTATCAATTTGCTCTCTTTGGATGCACTCTGTTGGAACTGGATAATTATCGTCATTTAAAAACGGCAATAAATTGATCGGTTTTGCTCCTAATTCATTCATTAATGTAGAAATTTCTTTCCAGAGCCGCACCATTGTTTTTATTCTCTGTGGTGTGATAGGACCTTCAGGAAACAACTTATACATATACTTCTTACCATTCGTATGAAGACTGAATATTTCATTTAAAGTAAATCTATTTAAGAAGAAAGCAGGATGCACATATGTTGTTATATTTCTGCATTCTGCATCGAGAGGATGATCGACGATCTCCCCATCGATATTCATTGATTTTAAAAATTCTTGCAGTGTATTTACCATATGGCTTTTACTAATTGATGAACCTAGGTAAATCCGTTTTTTAAATGCTTTCGTATGAGCCTTTATAGCAGAATTTAGAGATTTAGTAGCAGCAAAATATGTTGACATGCTGATCACTTCAACTGTTTTTTGTAACAGCAAATTTTTCACGAGATCGTTTGAACCGATGTTTGGAGCTAGTAGAACTATGGTCTTTACGCGCTTTAACTCTGCAGTCTGAAGTAACTCTATTACGTTTGCATAGCTCGTACAGGGAGTTGCAAGAATAACTGTATCCCATTCATCACATAATTGAGATACGTCATCAAAAAAACAATCCACCTTTGTCGTCAATTCTGCCTCTTTACCTTGAATAGTAAGACCAATTTCAAAATGATTTTGATTCAGTTCTCTTTTAATCCGTTCTGCACGTGCACCAGGCCGATTATACAACCCTATTCTTTCACTAAAGCCCGCAGTGCAAAGCTGGACAGCCGTTTGAATGGCAGCTGGTCCAACGCCTGCAATTAGGATATTCCCAAGATCTTTTGAACTTTTCGTTCCCACGATTCCCTCACTTCCTTTACTTACAATCATGCATTTACTTTCTCTAAGACCATCGTGTCATAGATACCGTCAGTCCGTTTAACACTCTGCAGTTCCCAGTCTTTCGTTAGCTTCATGTCTAACGGATAGTTAAAGATTGATTTTAAACCATTTCCGTATCTGAGAATCACTTTTGTATGAGGCTGTAATAAATCCTTTAGTTCATTCAGTACTTCCCGTTTATTTCTCACTAGAGAAGCGATTAAGACATGAGTAGTCTTTTGGGCAAAATGTAAGTCGCTTCGAACAGATTTAGAGAATCTAACATTTTCTTGTAGGCCTGTAATCTCAGAGACTTTTCTTCCCATCTCGATCGCTTCTTCATCAATGTCTATACAATGAACTTCAGCGTTCTTCTCACTTGCGATAGTGAGGGCAGAAATGGGAAACGCTCCAGAACCTATAAATAATACTTTAGAGTTCTCATTGATATGTAATTCATCCAATTCATGTTTCACAGTTTGAGAGAGTGTAGTTATGTATTCACTTGCATTCAATTGATGGTTACATGTACGCACACTTTGGTATTTTTCCATGTCACAAAGAGCTTGTACAGAAGCTTCCCGGAGCTTTTCAGACAGTGACAGAATATCCTTGTCTTCCCCCCATTCCTGCCATCGGTTCAGGTTAATAGGATCTGTCATAAAATGGTGAAGACTATCCAGCTTTACTTTTAATAACTCGTAACAATCATCACATTCTTTGGCAAACTTTGAAAGTTCATTGATCTCATACTCGGTGACTTTCAAAGATAGTAGTAATTGAAATCTCTCTTTCACTCGTACCTCCAGACAACGTTTTGTAAATCGTAATTATTACGATTTGCTTTTATATACTATCACTTTCAAACAAAAGACGTCAATGAAGATTATTATTTCAAACCATTTGTTGAACGACTAATCATGCAAAAAAAAAGAGAGAGCACTTGGCCCTCTCTGTTCTTGTTTTTATTTAATGATAACTTTCTTGTTTTCGTCTGCTGAAATGCTTACGTACACGTCTTGTGTTTTGCTGTCATAGAAGTATGTGTTTGATTGTGCTTGCGCTTTTTCAAGCGAATCAACTGCTTTATACTTTTTCATGCCAGCTTTCACCAACAATGGTTTATTGGTATTGTTGATTTTTAAAGTATATTGCTTTAGTTTTGATTCTTTATAGTTTTGTGCTTCTTTGCTTTGTTGGAATGTAATGACACCAACATTGCGTTTTACTTCAAACTTGGTTTTGTTAAACTCGCCGTTCTTGTAGTCTTCTGTTTTACCGTCATCTTCATAGAAAGTATACGAAGCTTTTTTATCTAAAAACGTATCAAGTACGAGATTTGTTAACGGCTTTTCGCCTGTATACTGTTGGACATCACGAGTTGGAACGATAGACTCGTCTTTTACGAAGATCGGCAAGTGACCAAGTGGCGCATCAACGGTTAAAGTTTGTCCGCCTTTATATTCTTTGCCTGTCCAATAATCTGTCCAGTTCACACCTTTAGGAAGGTATACACTTCTTGATGTTTTTCCTTGTTCAAGTACAGGTGCTAGCATCATAGAATCACCGAACATGTATTGATCGCTAATATCGTATGTGTTTGCATCGTTTTGGAACTGATAAACAAGTGCTTGGTGAACAGGTTTTCCGCTCTCACTTGCTTCTTTAAACTCATTGTATAGGTAAGGCAGTAATTCATAGCGCTTTTCAATATACTTCTTACTGATTGCTTCAACTTCTGGTCCAAATGCCCATGGTTCTTGTCCTTGTTTCACTTCAGCTTTCGCATCGCTATCAAAATGGATACGGGAGAACGGGTAGAACGTACCTACTTCGATCCAACGAGCGTAAAGTTCTGCGTCTGGTCGTTGTGCAAATCCACCGATATCTGTCCCTGCAAACGATACACCGGACATCCCGATGTTAGAGAGCATCGGAACTGACATCTGTAAATGTTCCCAAGTGGAAACCGTGTCTCCTGTCCATAATGCCGCCCAGCGCTGTGAACCAGCGTACATGTCACGCGTTAGAACGAAAGGACGTTCGTTTGGCTTGTGCTTTTTAAATGCTAGATCTGTTGCATCTGCTTCATCATGACCATAAAGATTGTGGTATTCCGTATGAAGAATCTTATTATCTTCTGTTCCGAAATAAGCATCTAAAGGCAATGTATGATTCATTTTATCATTATCAATAAATACAGCTGGTTCGTTCATGTCATTCCAAATTCCGTCAATTCCTGCGTCAAACAATACATCGTGATTGTTTGCCCACCAGTTACGAACTTCTGGTTTTGAGAAATCTGGAAATGCTGAATCTCCTGGCCAAACAGGGCCAATAAAGGTTGAACCATCAGCGTTCTTCGCCCAATAATCTTTTGCTGTACCTTCTTGGAACATACGGTAGTTCGAATCTTGTTTTACAGCTGGGTCGTTAATCGCTACAGCATGGAAACCATCCATCGCTTTTAGCTTTTGAAGTGCTTGTTTAAATTCAGAGTTCCACGTGAACACTCGGTATCCATCCATATAATCGATATCAAAGTGCATTGTATCAAGAGGGATTTTCTTTTCTCGATATGTTTTTGCAACATTTACAATATCATCTGCTGAGTACTCCCACTTACTTTGGTGAAGACCTAAAGACCAGTTCGGAGGAGCTTGCATCTTTCCTGTAAGATCCGTATATCTGTCAATAACATCTCCTACTTCAGGACCGTAAGCAAAATAATACGTCAACTTTCCGCCATTTGCGTAAAAGTAGTAGAAGTCATCTGATTCACTTGCCATTTCATAATATGTACGGTGCGTGTTATCAAAGAAAATACCGTACGCCTTTTGATTTTTTAATCCAATAAAAAATGGTATAGCTGTATAGATATATTTGGTGTCTTTATCATACGCATAAGCATCTGTATTCCATAGTCCGATGCTGTCCCCTCGTTTGTTTACCTCTAATCCAGATTGTTCACCAAAACCATAGAAGTTTTCATTTTTATCTGTTTTCTTAAACACATACGGCTTGCCGTCTTCATAACCAGATGTACCTTGGTTCACATAATCTTCATTGATGACGTTACCTTTTTTATCAAGGAACTTTACACCAAAAGGTTTTGTTTTGATTTCAACCGTAATTTCATCCGTTAAGATCTGATAGCGGTCTCCAAGCTTTTTTATTTTGTACTTTGGAGTTTGCCATTCTGATTCTTTCTTGGCAATCCCACGAGATTCGTATTCTTTTTCACCTTTTTTCAGAACTGAAACTTTTACGAGGTCTTTATCAAACACTCGGATATATGCCTCATTTGTACCTAAGTCAAATTTCAGACCGTTCGGAAGTTGTGTAACTTCTTGAACTGAAAGCTTTTGAAGGTTTTCTTTCGATAATGGGGTGTCTGCTTCTGGCTGAGTGACAGCTTGAACAGTCGGGGCTGCTGCGGTAAAGCCTACCATAGCTGCTAAGGAGATACTTGCTAAAAGTCGTAGAGATCTTCGCGATGCGTTCATTGTCCACCTCATAGTTGTATTTGTTTGTACGATGCAACTATACGTGTGTTTAAACAACCCCGTCAATTCTTGTATATACAAGAAAAAAGATGGTAGCAATGACCTACCCACTGGCTTTTATCTCTAATGAAAGCGAACAGCACAAGCGTTGAAAGCGATTCACAACAGTTTTAAAGTTAAACATATGTACCTATTTTTCTCACATTATAATAAATTCAACTGTTTGAAAAACACATACAAAAAAACAAATTTCAGTCTACCTCCTCTATTATAGATTCTCCGGAACTCCCTTCCTCCCATCTCCATTTTTCATACAATCTTATTCTTCCATCTGTCAATACCTCAGGCTGGGAAATACACGCTCCACCTCTTATTTCATTAGAAGTGTTCACATGATTGTATCTGAAGTTTAAGCTGCCATCTTCATTTGCAATTCCGATTAAAGTGCCTTTTAAGATTTCTCCACCTGCGTATGTGGCAGTTACAATGTTCCCTTCTTGTTTGTAGTGAAACATTGTTTGTGAGGAAACTTCACCGTTTGAAGAGTTTTGAACAGAAACAAATACTTTTCCATCATAATTAACCATCTTTCAACCACCTTTTTAGAATATTCACATAACTTAACATAGAAGTTGTTTTTTTCCCAGTAAATGATATTCCTTTAAATGCTATACCAGCTGACATTTCGGGTTTCTTCACCGGAGGGAGTTTACTTCATGTATGATCACTTAAAAAAACTACAAAAAAAACACCTCAAAAAAGCAAGTGAAGTGCTAACGAATTCCTTTATTGATAATCCGATGTTTGTGTATTTTTTTCCTATCCCCCATAAAAGGAGAAAAATTTTACGTTCCGTTTTTCCAATGGTCCTTCGAATTCTGCAATCCAACGGCTCATTGTATGTAACTTCTGATGAAGTAGAGGGACTCTTTTGTGTATCTCATCACGGAGAGAAAACAAAGATAGGAAAATCAATACTTGCTGCTCTATCCTGTGCATATCGCTTGCCCGGTGTTTTCATACAACTATCTATGGTAGATTTTTTGAGAAAAGCGAGTCGTTTACAATCATCCAACATCAAACTTAACTATTATAAGAAAAACTATGAAAACTTTCTGTTGGTCGATTCAGTATGCGTAGATCCACTCCACCGACATCAAGGTCACATGACCACCATGATGCGTGCTGCAGTAGCAGAAACCAAACAGAAAAGAACCTTTTGCTTGCTTCAAACAGAAACGATGCAAAACGTGAGAATCTATACGCACTTAGGCTTTTCACTCGTTGAAGAGATTACGAGTGATGAGATCCCCTATTCTACTTTTGTAATGATTTATGATCCATTTGATTTAACGACATAATAGAGAACTAGATACATAAATGCTAGTTCTCTTGCTTCATTACTATCTTTTTTAAACTCAATTAATCATCGTCTTTAAGAAGCTCTTTCATCATCTTCTCTCTATTATTTAAAAAGTACTTGGTTACTTGGAAATGGTCTGTAGATTCATAGTCTATGGAAGATATCTCTTCGTCATCAAAACTTAAGATGTCAGCATTCGGATAACCTAATAAGATCGGAGAATGAGTCGCAATAATAAACTGCGTTTCACCTTGAGTTGTTAGATCATGAATAATCTTCAAGAAAGTGAGTTGTCTTGAAGGTGAAAGAGCCGCTTCAGGTTCATCTAGTAAATAGATAGATTTCCCTTGAAAACGATTCAAAAAAAGAGACAGAAAGGATTCACCATGAGATTGTTTGTGAAGGGACCGCCCTCCATAATCACGGAATCCTGTATTGTCTACTTCTTCAAGATGAGTGGCAAAGCTGTAGAACGATTCTGCGCGTAAAAAGAAGCCGTTCGATACTTTCGGCAGCCACGAAAGCCGAATATAATTTCCTAGCTCTGATTCTGAAGCGTGCACCTCGTACATATTGTTGCGGCCACCACCAGCTGTATGAAAGTCACACTTGTCCGCTATCGCTTCTAACAGCGTCGATTTCCCTGTTCCATTCTCTCCCACCAAAAAAGTCACATTCTTTTCGAGATGTATCTCATCCAGTTTGCTGATTGCAGGAATAGAGAACGGATACTCTTTAAACGATTCAATCTCATCACGCAATAGCTTAATTCTTTTTAAAAACATTAGCATCACCTATTCAAAAGTATAACAAACGAGATCAGCCGTTCACCGCATCCAATCATAATTTGTTCGATTATAATCGTTATCTGATTAATCTAGATGATAATCTGTCCGATGTCTGAAATAATCTGTCCGATCTAAAGCGGAATCTGTCCAATGTCTGAAATAATCTGTCCAATCTAAAGTGGAATCTGTCCAAACTGGTGTGTAATCTGTCCGATTCAGCTTCACGCCTACTCCATCCATTCGGAGCAACACCTCAGAATAGCTAATCCTCCAATGACGTGATAAACTAATTTCTTGGTTAACCTCTTTTTTTATTATTCATTTAATGAAGTGAACTACTTATGATTTGGCATGCTTTAATGCCAAGGAGGACATATATGAGAAAACAAATTATGACTGCTTTATTGCTCGTTACTGTTCTGGCTGCGATGGAAGGTACGATTGTGAGTACGGCTATTCCGCGTATCACGAGCGATCTTTCTGGCATTGAACTTGTAAGTTGGGTATATGCGGTTTATATGCTGGCCACTGCGGTATCGACACCCATCTATGGAAAGCTTGCTGATCTATTCGGCAGAAAAAAGGTTATTCTTGCAGGTATTATTCTATTTTTGATTGGATCTGCTCTTTGTGGAATTGCCATGTCCATGGAACAACTCATCTTCTATCGAGCGATTCAAGGTCTGGGTGCTGGTGCAGTTATGCCAATTACGATGACGATCATCGGGGACCTATATGCTGAAGCAAAAGAAAGAGCGAAAGCACAAGGTTGGATTTCAGCTGTGTGGGGAGTTGCTGGTGTGTTAGGACCATTAGCAGGTGGATTTCTCGTTGATACACTTTCTTGGCGGTATATCTTCTTCTTAAATATACCGTTCGGCCTTCTTGCTTTCTTCATACTCGCAGCGAATTACAAAGAAAATCTTACAAAAGGGAAACCGTACATTGATTATTGGGGAGCTGTTACGTTTTCTCTTGGTACGATCGCATTTCTATATGCACTTTTAACAGGAAGCCAAACTCAAGATTGGAGCAATCCTATCATTATTGGACTATTCCTAACTGCAATCCTGCTTTATGCGCTATTTGTATATATTGAAAAAAAAATCACCTGAACCACTCATCCCTCTTAATCTTTTTACTAATAAAAGTGTGTTGATCGTAAACTCACTCACATTGATTTCAGGTGCTGTCGTTATCTGTATCACGATTTATTTACCGATCTGGAGCCAAGGAGTTATGGGGAAAACGGCAACACAAGCTGGTTTTGTTTTGATGCCACTTCCAGTTATGTGGACACTAGGGTCACTAGTTGCTGGGAACTTAGTAGGACGGTTAAAGGATAATTGGATTATTACTCTTGGAATTAGCATAGTAAGTGCAGCTTCCTTACTCTTCTATCTGTTAGATGCTCATTCTCCGACATACTTAATCTATGTCGCCTCAGGTGTTATAGGTCTTGGAATGGGACTCATTACGCCAATTTACATGCTAATCATTCAGGCTTCAGTACCATCAAACAAACGTGGGGTAGCTGTAGCTTCCAATACGTTTACGAACACATTCAGCCAAACACTCGGATCTGCTGTGTTCGGTACAATATTTAACTTAATCACGATCTCTAAGGCTGAAAAAGCTGGACAAGATCTTGATCTGAATGCTTCTTTTGAACATGGGAGTAAACTACCAACTAGCCAATTGGGTCAACTTCAAGAAATTATAGCTTCGGGGATACATGCTATTTATGGAGTGACTCTCCTATTAACCTTAATCGGTATTGGTATCTCATTTCTCCTTTTAAAATATAAAAATAAAGAATTTAAATCTTCAAATGTTCGCTAGTTATAGGCTTCCTAAAGGGAACATCCATTTATTTCAAATTGAACAACGCATACAGCTATGTTACAGTAGGCACATAAGTTAACAATGTTAAGAATTAAAGATAGATTAAACATTTATTATGAGACGGCACTTAATTAAGAAGTGTCGTCTTTTCATTTACTTTAATACTTAGGAGAATGATAATGACTAATAATGACAACTATGAGATAGATGAACTGGTCAAATATGTTAAAAACTTTAAAGAATCATTTCTTCATGACGAAAAACTAAATTATCTTCAAATCGAAACGATGATCTATCTGCTTGAAAACCATACGCAAACCATTACACAATTAGCTGAAAAAATAGATACTACCCCAGCTTCAACTTCTATCATTATTGATCGGCTTGCAAAAAAAGAAATGGTGAATCGGCAATATACAGAATTAGATCGAAGAAAAGTATATGTATCATTAACCGAGACCGGATCCCAAGAAATTAACAGGTTGTTGATTAAGAAAAACGAAATCATTTCCACATCCCTGTCACCTTTAACATCAACAGAAAAACTAATCTTTGAAAAATTAAACGAGCTCTTTCAAAAAATAAACGACTAAAATTTTTAGACCAACATCATCAGTACCGAAAAACCTGTTAATCCTGTGATAAACGACACAAAACTGCTTTCCTGATCCTCTGGCAGTTCTTCTTTTAGAACGTTTAAAATAATGCCTCCTGCTAGAAGAGCAACTAGTATAGATACGATTAGTTCATGAACTACCGTGATAGCCCCGATACCCCAACCAATTAAAATCGCGACTGTAAGCAGCACTCGTCCATACTTGTCATATTTTTGTTTGTGATCCTTCCTAAGGCCATGATCATTAGCGACAAAGTGAATGCTCAATGCCAAAAAGAAGAAGAACATTCCCCATTTCGTCTCGTACTCTTCTCTTATGAGCAAGTAACCAATTACCGCATTATACAGAAAGAATGATATCATATGTACCCAGAAGACACCTGAAGAAACAGCAACTTCTTCGTAGTTTGACTGTGCGCCTTGTTTCTTTTTAGAATTCTTGACTAATCGCTCTAGTCCATAAAAAAGTGCAAGACCGAGCAACGCTATTAAATAGATATGGTCCTCCAAATAGTGACCGATTCCATGATTAAGCGTTTTCCCTACCTTTTGTTGATAGTGATTCAAATCAGGGAGTAAATGTAGAAACACATAAGAAACAGCTACTCCTCCTGCAAAAGATAAAAACTTATTTCTCGGAGAATCTTTTATAAAACTCAAGTATTTTGAGCTTAAATGAACGAGAGCAAATCCCATTACAAATATGAAACTAAGCACAGTTACTGTCATTTCTAAACTCCTCCCTCTATTGATTAAGTACACCCAATTAGTATGTATCCATCTCCTTGTACAATAAACAACAACTTCTACTTTCAAGAAAAATAGTTAATTCTCTCAGTGTACGTGTCTATACTTGTCCACCCCATCCTTCATATACTATTAAATCGGATGAGTGAAGGATGTGATTTGTATGAAAAATATAAAAGAGTTATTTGAGTTCGATGGAAAAATGGCTCTGTTCCTGGCAGTGATGTCTTACAAAGCCTATATCGTTCACGAACTTTGTACGATTGAATTACCGAAGCATTTTGAGATGAAACGTGAAATCGTCTCAGATTCAGGTGAAACATTTGGATTTATTGCTGAGTCAGTGGATTCTTTAGTGGTCGCTTTTCGGGGAACTAAGACTATGGATAATGTAAGTTCATATCTAGATATTTCTCAGATTCCTTATACCTATGTATCGAATAGCGGTTTAACACACCGTGGAATCACTAAGATTTACAGCACATTTCGAAATGCCCTTCTGGCAGATATCAACCATCTCTATTCATACGATAAAAAACTACTTGTTACAGGTCATAGCCTTGGCGGAAGTCTAGCTGCTTTGTTTACGTTAGATGCAGCCGTTAACACAAACTTTAAGAATCCCATTCTCTATAGTTTTGCGAGTCTACCGATAGCTGATGAAGGTTTTACTAAAAAGTTTTATGAAGAAGTAAAAAACAGCATTCGTGTAGTCAATGTACACGATGCCATCTCAAATTGTATGACTCCTCTCTTTTTTAAGAATAAGCCTCTTTTAAACCTCCCGATCGGACAAGAATATAGACTTAATTTTAAGAACAGGCGATACATCCAAAACCATAGAATTCTCTGTTATATCCACTTCTTAAGCAAACAATTTCCCATTGAATACAAAGAACTTTACAATAAGTATCCAGGTTTTTTTCCTGATACCTCTTTATGTGAATGATTGATTCTATCCGTTTAACACGTGTTAAATGGGTATATTTTTATGTATGAAAGATTTCTTATCCAATTCATTTATATACCCTTTCTTTCTTCAATGAAACGCAACTGTACAGAAGTTAGTCATTTGGTAACATGAATTGTCATAATCCCCTACTTTCGAGGTGTAAGTCCACCTGAAAAAAATAGAGAATGCGCTTCATGTCTAATTCACCCTTTATTGATAATATATAGAAATCATGAAGGGAAGGGAATTTACAATGAGAAATCTATTGAGCAAGTTGATACTCTTTTTTGTGGTTATGACTTTTCTATTCGTTCCAACGAAAGTGCAAGCTCATGGACTATTAACAGAAGGCAGTCAGGGTTATGAGGTGTCCATCTTACAAGAAAAACTAAAAACTCTTGGTCTATTCTATGGGCCCGTTACGGGATATTATGGCCCTATTACAGAGAGAGCTGTTGCTAACTTTCAGTATGAAACCAATCTTTCAGCAGATGGTGTTGCTGGTCCAGCTACCTTTTTAATGTTACACGATGTAGAACAGATGGCTCGTGTTGTTCATGGTGAGGCGCGGGGCGAATCCTACTTAGGCAAAGTTTCCGTAGCGGCTGTCATATTAAATCGTCTAGAAGACCCTGCTTTCCCAAAAAATGTGAGTGATGTTATTCATCAAACGAACGCTTTCACGGCCGTTCATGATGGCCAATATCATCTTCAGCCTTCCAGCAATGCTTATCGTGCAGTACTTGATGCGATGAAAGGTTGGGATCCCACTTACGGCTCCGTTTATTATTACAACCCTGAAACTGCAACAGACACCTGGATTTTCTCAAGACCTTCCGTTACGAAGATCGGCAATCATCTCTTTGCGAAATAAATGTGTGTCATATCGTTTATGGGTGAGGTTAGGTAGATTTGTCGAAAATCGTTTAAATTATTTTATCCGTGAATATATTGATAATTACCGTGAAAATAATTGGCATTACCGTGAAATTATTTATTCCTAATTCTTTTATTACGTTCAGCAAGAACAAATTTTAAATTCTGTCTGTCTAAAGCTTACATGTAAACAAAATGGTGTGCCCTTATCCAAGGCACACCATTTTTTTATCAGATATTATTGAAATGTTTTACTTACATGGATGAATTCTCGGTAACCTGAGCGTGTCAGATGATAAGTGTCATCTAATAAACCGTCTCTAATTAAAGAATTGAGTGTTTCTTCTGGAATGACGTCAATCACTTGATCCATACGTTGATTCAAGTCTTCAAGCGAAGCGTTCTTAAGAGTGACGGGATTCATCATACGAACGATTCCTTCAATACGAGAATCTCTTTTTTGGAAAAATTGTGGTGTTTTCTTGAACACATTTTGAATGCGATCTTTAAATTGATTCAATTCTTGTTTTGTATTGAAGCTTTCTGTTTCTTTCTCTCTGATCTTATCGTTAAAGTAGGTCATTTCTTCTTTACTTAACTGTGCACGAGAGAACAGTTCATTATAGATCTGAGTTTTATCCATCTCGATCTTCGCTAATTCTTCTTCTTTCATTCGTTGTGTTTCCCAAATCTCTTCTTCATCAATTACTACTTCTTTTTCTTCTTGTTCATTTTCTTCGTTATTCTCTATTGTTTCTTCTACCTCTTCAGGTACAACGACTTTTTCTTTTTTCTCCTCAAAAAGCTCTAATTGCTCTTGATATGGCTCTTCCGCTACAACAGCTGCTGGGGTTGCCTCAAATGACTGAGTTACTCGCTCTTTAGACGTGAAAGATTCAATCATCTTCTCTAACTTGCTGACCTTGTTAAAATAAATGAGTGAGATCGTTATAGCGAACAACGAACTAAATACCGAAATAAAGTCTGAAAAGCGGAATACGAATGGTGCAGTTGCTATCTTATAAAAGATCAATAAAGCGAAAGCACCTATGATAATAATCTTTAACCAGCTTTCACGATTCTTGAATTCTGCTGATTGTTCATTGTTTTTATTATTATTATTTGATAAGTTCTTTAATCGTTTCATTTTCTTACCTCTTTCGTAGAGATTATCGTGCAGCTTTTTATTTTAAACGAAATATGTAAAAGTGGAAAGGAAAAGGAACATTTCATCATGTAAGTATCATGTTCATTACATCTATTTTAACACTTTAGGACATATGTCCTTCCCAACAGATCCACTTCTATTCTTTAATGATTATAGAATTTTTTATAGGAAGTGATGACATGAAAGGAATAGTGTTTGCATTTTTAGCTGGTGCTTTTATTACACTGCAAGGGGTCGCGAACGCACGAATCAGCCAAAACATAGGGTCATGGCAGGCAGCAACGATCACTCAATTGACCGGCTTTATTGCAGCCGTTCTCATTGTATTGATCGTAAAGGATCAAAAATGGAAACAATTTAAGAAAGTGCGACCGATCTATCTAACTGGAGGATCATTTGCGGCAGTCGTGATCTATGGCAACATTTACGGCATCCATTCTATAGGCGTAACGCTAACGATCGCTGTAATCTTAATCTCGCAGCTAGCGATCACGTTTTTGATCGATGGAAAAGGCTGGTTTGGCGTATTGAAAAAAGAGATGAAGGTTCCACAATTTATTGGGATCGCGATGATGATCGCTGGAGTTTTTATTTTGAAATTTTAAAGAAGAATGAGATGAGGTGACTGGACATGAGAGAAATTCACGATACTGAGCTGCTTCAGCACTATATGGAGACTTTTGAAATCAAACCTATCTTAAATGATGATCTTCTACCCTACCTAACTTTATACAGCTATGATCATGGTGAATTGATCTGTACACAAGGTGATCCATATAACCATCTATACTTGTTAGTAAAAGGAAAACTTAAGATATTCAACACATCACCTGAAGGCAGAACACTCATTCTTTCCTTTAAAACACCTTTGGATGTTGTCGGAGACATAGAATATGTGCAAGGAACCGACTTCATCAATACCGTTGAAGCGGTCTCTGAAGTGCATATGATCGCGATTCATCATCGCTGGTTGAAAAAGTTTGCGAGCGATCATACGCCGCTCTTAAAATTTCTATTGAACGTGATCACCCAGAAGTTTTATGTAAAATCAAGTTCTTTAAGCTTCAACCTACTTTATCCGGTCGAAGTGCGTTTTGCAAGCTATCTTCTGTCGGTTTGCTTTGACGAAAGAGATGCTTTGTATAGTGGCAAACTGAGTACGGGTCACCTCATAGATGCCGCTAACTTAATCGGGACAAGTTATCGCCACTTGAACCGTGTCATCCAACATCTCTCTAAAGAAGGCCTCGTGGAACGGCATAAAGGTTTTATTGAAGTGAAGAATCGAGAAGGCTTAAGCGAACTAGCTAATCACCGGAATATATACGAAAAATAAAGGAGCGTTCAACATGCTTATCGGTTTATTCTTTGCCATTCTGGCAGGCATACTTGTTGGTCTGCAAAATATTTTTAATACACGAGTCAATGACCACGCAGGAACATGGTCGACCACAGCTCTTGTACTAGGTCTAGGATTTCTAGCATCCATGACACTTGGTGTTGTTTTTGAAGGAACAGAATTGTTTGTGCTTAAAAACATGGAGACATGGTTTTGGTTCAGTGGCTTGATCGGTGTGGGTGTTGTTGTTTGTTTAGTTCAAGGCACTCGACTGCTCGGTCCAACATTCGCTATATCTATCGTTCTGACGTCACAGCTCGGTTCAGCTCTCATGTGGGATTCGCTCGGGTTGTTCGGTCTAGAGAAAATTCCGTTTACTTCTCAACAGCTTTTAGGGGTCATTGTCATCATCGGTGGGGTTGTCGTGTTTAAGTTTGGTGGGAGCCGCCAAGAAAAACAACCCGTTCAATCCATCCAAAGAAATATGAAAGAACAAGTCACGGGGAGATAAAATATCTCTCCTTTTTTGTATACTCATGTACCACATCCTACTTATTACCTTCTTTCCCTCTCATTTTCCACAACTATATCCTCATACTTATTCTTTAAGATAGGTAGTACCCTCTATTAATTTCCAATCCATCATGCTGTAAACTTAAATTATATATAACTTTTTAAAAATTCGAACGATGGAGGTATTACCTTGAAACTTAAAAGAAAAGTTCTTTCAGTGACGTTGACTGGTTTGTTGGCTTTTAGCGCTCTAAATGCAGCTACTTCACCTGCACAAGCTGTTGGAAATGGCCCAGGTACAGGAAATGGTTCTATACAAACGTCTATTCTACATACTTACGAAGAACTTGTTGATACGTTAAAAACACTGGATGCTAAACAAGATGCTATGAAGCTTGAAGTGATCGGTCAAACGGTAAAAGGTCGAGATATCTATATGGCGAAGTACATATCTAACCCAAGTAATCCCACCATCCTTTTCTTAACTCAACAACATGGTAACGAGCAACTTACAACAGAAGGTGCATTAGAGTTTATGAAACATCTTGGTACTAATAAAACAAAAGGTTTGTTGAACAATGTGAATGTTTTAGTCATACCGATGCTCAATGCTGATGGGGCAATGGGCGATGTAAACTTTTCTCTTGAAGATTACCTAGCGGACGGTGACCGCCACCTTACCCGTTATAACGCGAATGAAGTTGATTTGAACCGCGAACATGACAAGCCAACAAATGAAATGGAGCCTGAAGCACGTGTTCTGCATGAAAATGTGTTCGCTAAGTATGACATTGATTACATGATAGATTTGCACCATCAAGGAACACTTAGCGAAACAGATGGTCAACTTGTTTCAGGATCTATGCTTTATCCTACTAATGCAAAAGTAAAGCCAGAAGTCGTTGAAAAATCTAAACGATTAGGTGCTGTTGTATTTAATGCCATTCATCATACAGGATGGGGTCATATCGGAAAGTACGATGGTGGTTCCGGTGAAAACATCGGACGTAATGGTGCTGCTGTTCGCTATGACATTTCTACTCTTCTATTTGAAATGCGTGGAATGTCTGACCATTATAGAGAAGATTATGCTCTTGGACAAAAGAGCAATGGCTATTTGATCAAGCAGACCGTTATTACATTAGATGCTGCGGTTCGTGCCATTTCAGATGGTTCAATCAACACCACGGATGCTAGTTTTTGGGATACGCTTCCTCAACAAACAAATCGTTCTGGTGAGGTTGAAGAAGACGAGTAGGCTGAATATGCACACGAAAAAACACCTCATAGAAACTGAGGTGTTTTTTTGCTTAGTCGTTTTATTCGTAACTTTTTGCTCCAATATAGTTTTCTGACCAGTAAGAGCTGTTAAGTTCTGCCGTTGTTACCCCTTTTGAAGAAGAAGCATGTACGAATTGATCGTTTCCGATATACACTCCGGCATGACTCGGTCCGTCACCTTCTAGATTAAAGAATACGATATCTCCTACTGCTGGTGAATCGACCTTCGTTCCTTCTGCGTAAATATCATCGACGGTACGAGGCAATTCAACATTTCCTGCTTCATTAAAGATATATTGTAAGTATCCGCTGCAATCAAATCCGTCTGGTGAATCTCCACCCCACTTATAAGGCGTTCCTTCATACTTTTTAGCCACTTCAACGATTGAAGAACTACTTTCTGATGAATCGATCCCTAACGCTTTAAAGGTTTCATCACCGGCGATTCCATCTACTGTGATGCCTTTATCTGCTTGGAATTTCTTTACCGCATCTGTTGTATAGTCACCATAATAATCAGTTGTTCTGCTATATGAAAAATATCCTTTTTTGTCTAACGTTTGTTGGAGGTCTTGTACATCTGAATGCTGCGTCTCAGGTTTCAGCGTTTGATCTCCAAGAGCGGCTTCACCCACTATCGGATTGAACGCCACAACACCTGCTATTGCTAATCCTGCTGCTGCTTTTTTCAAAGTAACATCCCCTTTTCTTATTTAATCTGACCTGTCCCATACTAACAGGTGGAGATGACAAAGACATTGTGAAGGAATTACAGCGGTATAACAATTTTCTACAGAATGTATGATAAATTACACATTGTAATATTTGAAAAATAATGATGGCTTAAAATGATGGAAGTAATTTTTTGTGAAATGTGGACAAATAGAAGGAAAGATTAGCCGTATTCTGTATAGAGTATATAAAGGGCAAAAAAGGGTAAGGAGGCATCTATTTGGAGTTCCCGTTCATTCTTACTAACTTTTGGGATGCATTGATTGCTATACCCGCCATCATCATCATGATCGAAATCCTCAAGATCTTCTTTCCTAACATCTCTGCTTGGATACCAACGATCGCCTGTTTGCTGGGCTTAATCATATCTGTTTTAATTGCGCATCCGCATAGTCTTTGGACTGGTATCGTAATGGGAATCGTCTATGGAGTTGCTGCAGTCGGTTCATACGCAAGCTTTGTTTATGTTATTTATAACTATCG
The DNA here is from genome assembly GCF_049537595.1 of Fictibacillus nanhaiensis. Taxonomy (GTDB): domain Bacteria; phylum Bacillota; class Bacilli; order Bacillales; family Fictibacillaceae; genus Fictibacillus; species Fictibacillus nanhaiensis_F. The sequence continues at coordinate 525,354 of NZ_JBMULM010000002.1, read as the reverse complement.
AGATAAGAAGCCCCACAATCCTTATAAATAGTTGAATGCTCGGAAAAGTTCGTTTACGTTTAGTACATAACTTAACGAACTTTTTTTATGAGGAGAATGAAATGAACAGAAAAACAGCCATTGTGACTGGCACTTCTAGCGGGTTTGGTATGCTTTGTGCAATTGAACTTGCGAAGGCGGGTTTCTACGTAATAAGTACGATGCGAAATATCGGTCGTGCAGAATCTCTATTAAAGTTGGCAGACGGAAACAAAGTAAGTGACCAGATTCATCTTCATGCTCTGGACGTGACATCAAAAGAATCTATTCATACTTTTAAAGACTTCATCAAAGAGTTTCCTAGCATTGATGTTTTAGTAAATAATGCGGGATTTGCACTTGGCGGTTTTTCGGAAGAACTTTCAATCGATGAGTATCGTCTGCAGTTTGAAACAAATGTGTTTGGTGTTATGGCGATTACGCAAACCGTTCTTCCCTTCATGCGTAAAAACAAGCGAGGGCGCATCATTAATATGAGCAGCATCTCTGGAAAATTTGGGTTTCCTGGTCTATCACCTTATACGGCATCTAAGCATGCGTTGGAAGGATACAGTGAAAGTTTGCGTCTTGAACTCCGACCATTCGGTATAGATGTTGTTCTTATTGAACCAGGATCCTATCAAACAAACATCTGGTCGTCGATCGACAACATGACTATCAACTCCGAATCTCCTTACCACTTTTATATGGAATCCCTATTAAAGAATTTTGAAAGAGGTAAAGGAACTCATGGCGATCCGCTTGATGTGGCGAAACTGGTGACAGAGATTGCAACCTCCACAAAAACACCTAAACTACGTTATCCCATTGGAAAAGGCGTAAGGTTAAGTTTGTTTCTAAAAACTGTTTTGCCGTGGAAGTGGCTTGAGAAAGGCATTTTGAATAAACTCTTAAAATAAAGATTGTGCTTAATCACCTCCAATGTTGTGCAAAATGCTATTGAGGTGATTTTTTTATGAAACTATTGATACTTGTTGGGAGTCTGCTAGTCCCAGTCGGCATGTTTTGGCTGCAAACTGTTTGGCCAAAAAGCCGTCTACTATTTAATGTAATTGCCATTATTGCCGCGCTAATATTTGGTGATCTGGCAGCAATCGCCATTCAGCAAATCATTCACGACAACACCGTATTCATGACAAACATCCACGGAGTCTTATTAAATCCGTTCTTTTTAGTCGCAGGCTCTTATTTTGGTGTTTATATTATTTATCGCATGATCCTGTGGACTTCTGTAGAACGATAAAAAATTTCTAAACCTTTGAAACTTAATAGTATTGTGATGCGTATTTTAATGTGGGTTGATGAATAAGTACTTTCACGAATATTACTATTGGGGGAAATAAGATTGAATAACCATGAGATCGATTATAAAATTTACGGCGATGACATGCAGTTCGTCGAGGTAGAGTTAGATCCAAAAGAAACGGTAATCGCTGAAGCTGGTGCACTAATGATGATGGAAGACGGCATCGAGATGGAAACGATTTTCGGGGACGGCTCAGGTGCTTCAGGCGGAAGCGGTTTAATGGGTAAACTCTTTAATGCAGGGAAACGCGTACTAACAGGTGAGAGTCTCTTCATGACAACATTTACGAATGAAGAGCGTGGTAAGAAACATGTTTCATTCGCCTCTCCTTATCCTGGAAAAATCATTCCGATGGACTTAAGTGAGCTCGGCGGTAAAGTAATCTGCCAAAAAGATGCGTTTCTAGCCGCTGCAAAAGGTGTAACAGTCGGAATAGAATTTCAACGTAAAATGGGTGCAGGCTTCTTCGGTGGTGAAGGCTTTATCATGCAGAAGCTTGAAGGCGATGGGATGGCATTCGTTCATGCTGGTGGAACCATTCATAAAAGAGAATTGGCACCTGGCGAAGTACTGCGTGTGGATACAGGTTGCTTGGTCGCGATGACAAGCGGTGTCGATTATAATATCGAGATGGTAAAAGGTGTGAAAACAGCACTATTTGGTGGTGAGGGCTTGTTCTTTGCCACATTAAGAGGACCGGGAACGGTTTGGATCCAATCACTTCCGTTCAGTCGCTTAGCAAGTCGTGTGTTTGCTGCAGCTCCGCATAGAGGCGGATCGAGCGATGAAGGCAGCATAGCTAAAGGCGTGTTTGGCATGTTGAATGGAGATTGATTAGGAAAATGATCGTTAAACAAATGTTATAGTAAAAAACAAAGAGCAGAATCATCTTCAGTAGATGGTCTCTGCTCTTTTTATAGTTTGATTTGTTTCGCATAAACGACCAACCGTTTCTCATGTTCATTGTTTTTTCTGTTGTATACACCTGTACATGTTATAAGGTTCAACCTAGGATGCTGACTAGGTCCAAATATCACACGCAGTGGCGCTTCGTCTTTTTTATAGGCAACGACCTTTTCCACTTGAAAAGAAACTATTTCGTTTCCTTTTCCATAAACGTGAATGAGGTCGCCTGCTTTCAAGTTTTTTAAATAAAAAAATACAGCAGGTCCCCTATAATCATCAACGTGCCCAGCTATAACAGCATTGCCATTTGCTCCCGGCTTAGCACCCAACTCATACCAGCCAACATCTTCTCCGTTATCTGGCACTTCCATCTGTCCATCTTTATTTAGCCCCTGTCCATTTACAGACGCGCTCACTTTTAAAGCCGGAATTTCGATTTTTTCTGGAACAATCCCAATAGATTTAGTCTCATTTGGCTTATCTTTTTTGGGATCAACGTTATTCATTTTCATCATAGGCTCGGTCTGTTGAGCTGATTTTGTATTTGTTTTTTCTTGTGATGATACTAGAATCTTGTTCTGACTATACTCTTGTTTTTTATCACTTTCATAATGATTTCCTGCTGAGCAACTGCTCAGCAGGAAAATGGTTGTAATTAAGAATATTTGTTTTTTCATCTTTATTGAGCTGTACGTTTGCGATATAGGACAAACGCTAGTGCACCCAATCCAGCTAATGCAATAATTCCTGCTGAATAGTTTGCTGATGAATCATCAGATGCTCCACCCATCCCTGTTTTAGGCATTTCAGATGGCATTACCATTGAGTCTTGCAGAACCAATACTTCAAGTTTGTCAGCAGTGTTAATTGCATATACGCTGTATACCATATTTGCTTCAAGCTTTGTTCCAGAGAGATCAAGCACTTGTGTACCGTCTGAAGTACGAATCTCTAAATCATACGTGTTAGGATCTAATTCTTTATAATCTGTGAATGCTTTAAATGAAGCTCCACTAAACAAAGCGTCACCACCAATTAAACCAACATCCACTGTAGGAGCATCAGGAGAAAGATGCCCGATACGTACTTTCGCTTTTCCTTCAGTTGCCTGCATGGAGTCTTCTGCTACTACTAATTCCACCATTTCTAACATGTTCGCCGCAGCGACCGTATAAGCTTTTCCTGCCTCAACCGTTAAACTCTGTGAAATGACAGCCTTATCTTTTGTTCCTGCTGCAAAGACTTCAACTTTATGTTCGCCAGCTGGCAGTGGCATATAATCAGTTGCTGCCTTAAATTCAGCACCTTCAACTACAGGTTTTCCATCTACGTAGATATCAACTGCAGGTGCATCAGGCGAAGCATGTACAATACGGACCATCGCATCATTAGACTCAGCGAAAACCCCCGTTGCCATTAAAGCAAACATCATCACCGCGGCAAGTGCAGACCCAAAGAACTTTTTCATTTCATCTCTCCTCACAAATGGTATACAAACATTTGCACAATAAATGTAATATGTTTGTATAATGTATGTACCACTTAAATTTTAAACTTAAACCATATTTTTTAAATATTTACAATTTACTATCTAAACTATACTTGTGGTCACCAAAAAAAGTTATCCCCTTCACGAAGGAGACAACTTTAAAATACACTGTATCGAATTTTCATCGTCTTTAATGATATAAAAGAATGTCATTGACGAAAATGCTGTAAAACCGTTCCTTTGCCATCTTTTACTTCAACTTCAGCATATGCCCCGTTAACAAATGTGATTTGAGGCGGTACATGTCCACAATCCACATCATAGATGATTGGAACATTTATCTCCAAAGCCGTTTCTCTATACACATCTTCCACTGTGTAATCACTCACTGGCTCATTTGCAGAGCTTCGGCCAAAAAGAATACCAGAGCAATTATCAAACCAGCCTCCTAACTTCATTTGAACGAGAGATCTTCTTAGATCGGTAGTGTTCATTTCACAGTTTTCTAAGTACCATAAAATCGGTTCACCATTAATCTTCTGTTGATTAAATTGTGCGACATCGCCATAAGGTGTTCCGATCAGATGACGAATCGTATCTATACAACCGCCTAGCAGACGCCCTGAAATCTTTTCGGATTTACCAGAAATCGTCTTCCATTCTGTCTCATCAGTGAGATGAAACACACAAGGTGTTGGTGCACCGTGTTTCCATTCTTTTTGAAATTTCTCAGAAGACTTCTGAAGAATGATATCACCTTCTCTTGTTGAGAGGACTTTTTCCCACATGGCTGTTGTTTCATCAGAGTACTCTCCTCTTAGATCGACGAAATTTGTCCCATGTGCGGTCGCAATTCCTGTTTTTAAAGTAATGGAAAGAAGGAGGGTACTTGTGTCTGAATAACCTAAAATCCACTTGTTCGGCAAATTCGTGAAATCAACATGTTCTAACATTTCGATTAATAGCTCACCACCCCAAGGAGGGATGATAACATCTATCTTAGGGTCTCTTACCATCTTATTAAATTCAGCAGCACGTGTTTTTGCTGGTGCAGACTTCGCTTTATTTTGCGTCCAAACCGTTTCACCACAAGTTACTTCGTATCCTCTCTTCTCCATTCGAAGACATGCTTTCTTAAACATATCATGAAGAGCTGATTGAACACCTGATGAAGGAGCAGTTACTCCGATCATTGCTTGTTCATTTAATAATGGATATCTAATCATCTGAACTCATCCTACTTTTTGTATTTTTTCTGTTGTTAAATAAACTTCCACAAAGTTTGTTAGAGTTCCTTCAATCTTTCGCAATTAGAGGTGATTCCACTTTGATAACTACTTTCCCTTTCGCTCTTCCCGTTTCTACATATTCAATAGCTTTTTGTACATCTTCAAATGGAAAGACTTTATCGATTACGGGTAGAATATCTTCTTTTTCTACCAAATCAGCAATCCTGCTTAACTGTTCTCCGCTCGGTTTCATAAATAAGAAATGGTAGTGAACGTTATATTTTTTTTCAAGCTTTGTTAACTTGCTACTCACAATAGAAAAAATCACTTTTTTGAAGAAGCCCAAGTTGTTTTCTTCTGCAAATGCCTTGTTAGGAACTGCTGAAACCGAAACAATCTTTCCACCAGGTTTTAACACTTCAAATGACTTCTCTAAAGAAACGCCACCTAACGTATCAAAGACAGCATCATACCCATTAAGAACCTTCTCAAAATCCTGTTCTTTGTAGTTGATGATTTCGTCAGCTCCTAACGACTTTACAAGATCATACCCTTTCTCACTCGCTGTAGTTGCTACATAAGCACCCATTTCTTTTGCAAGTTGGATAGCAAATGTTCCTACCCCACCCGCACCCGCATGGATTAGAATCTTTTGTCCTTTTTTCAATTGAATAACCTCGTGAAAAGCTTGCCACGTTGTTAGTCCAACTAACGGAAGTGAAGCACTCTCCACTAAAGAAATGTTACTTGGTGCGATGGCCACATCTTCTTCATGAACTGAAATATATTCGGCGAACGTTCCGATCCGGCTCTTTCTTGGTCTGCCAAATACTTTGTCTCCTGGTTGAAATTTAGTCACTTTACTCCCAACCTGTTTTATGGTTCCTGAAAAATCATTTCCAAGAATTAATGGCATTTTGTAGGACAACAGCATTTTCACTTTACCGTCTCTTATTTTAAAATCAATTGGATTAATACTTGCAGCGTGTATTCGGACTAAAAGATCCTGCTCTCCTAATTCGGGTTCCTCCACTTCTATTTCTTGAAGTGTTACGTCCTTCCCGTAGCGTTCGATTATCATTGCTCTCATATGATTTAAAAACCTCCAGCATTTCGCCCATTTCTTTATGATTTTACTATTATGTACAACGAACAAGCTACTCAAAAGGAACGGCTATCATATTCATATATCGAACAAACTGTTTTGCGGAAGGAGGAAACGCTTTTATGAACAATAATCCAATGAACAATCATCCATATAATCATCAACATCAGCACTCCCTTGATGAATCAAATTATGTGGAGCGTCAGATGGAAGAAGATGAAGCAGGTCCATTTTCACCACCGCCCCAACAATTTGCACAAAGCCAGATTCCACAACCATTTTTTACTCAAACGTTCCAGCCTCCTCAAATACGTGCTCGATTGTGCAGCTGTTTAGGAAACTGGGGGCTTTTAGGTCTTCGTAGACCAGGTCAGTTTGGCCGTGACTTTTGGTTCTTCCCTGTGGCAATTCGCCAAAACAGCGTAACCGGCTATATATGGGTCGGCGGGCGCCGCCAGCGTGTTAGATACGGATTCTCACAAATTCGAAACTTCATTTGTACTGGTTGATATAGTAGCTTAAGTGTACTTATTCAATCGCCTTACACTTGCTGCTATGAAAAAATTTCTAAACGGTAACAAGGTATACTTTCTGCTCGTGAAAAAAACCGCTCCCATTGGGAACGGTTTTTTCTATTCTTTGTTTTATAATAGATCACCAAGGATATCATCTAAGATTCCTTCGTCATCATGTTCATCTTCTTCCCATTGGTCATGGTCATTACCATCCAGAATGTTATCTAGATCCAGGTTGGCATCTAAATTCAAGTCTAAGGAAGCTCTGTCCTCATCACTCCAACCATTTTCTTCTGCCCAATTTTGAATCTCAGTTTCTGTCATTCCTTCTGCTTTTGCCCAAGCTTGAAGATCTGACATCTCCCAGTGATTTGCTTCTGCCCAAGCTGCAAATTCAGCTGAAGTAACGGTTTCGTTATTTTCAATGGCTGCGTTGAGCTTCGTGCTAAGATCTACAGTGGTGCTGTCATCGTGAGCAAAGGCCGCAGTACCTCCACCTAATAGTAATCCGAAAGCTAGTCCTGTACTTGCAAATTTCTTCATCATGATTCATCACACTCCTGTAATTTTTTTGTCTTGCACTAGGCTAACGAAGAGTATGTCGAATCAGATCATTTTTTAAATGAATATGAGCAGAAAGACTTATGATCCTTCAAATATTTAGGTGTTGCTCAATAGTTTGTTTTAGGAGCAAAAGAATTAAACCAAATTTTTTTGTTGTGAATTACGTTTCTTTTGAATAATAAATGCAACAATACCTATGAGTACAGAAATGCCGACACTTACATATAGACCTGGACGAATGGTTTTTTCAAACCAAGTACCCGTAACGGCTAAAGAGATCAGCACGATTGCGACGATTGACATCAGCTTTACCCACATAGATTGTTTTAAGATTTTCAGTGAAGATAGTATGATAAATAACCAATTGAATAAAAGTAATATTCCAGCCGCTGTTGTGATGTACTCATAGATCCGCCCCGGGAGAAGTAGAGCTGTGATGATACTCGCTAAAAGTCCTCCCGCTCCTAAACCCATCGCGGGAAGTGGCAGTTTTTTAAATTTCACTGTTTTCGCAAAGATTTTCGGAGCATCTCCATCTTCTGCAAGCGTCCTTAACAAGTTTGTCACTCCAAAGAGTGCTGCTGCCATCGCTGAGAATCCAGCTATAATGATCGCTCCATTAAATACATGTGGAAAGAAACCTAAATGATACCTTTCCATCGCCGTAACGAACGGACTTTCTTTGTGATCAAATGTTTCTAAAGCTACGGTAGTCACGGCAAGTCCGATTGAAAGGACATAGATAATAGTAAGGATAAAAAGCATGATCGTACCTGCTTTTGAAGCATCTTCTGTCTTTTTCAATTGCATCGCCATCATACCGATTACTTCTATTCCACCAAATGCATAAAACGCATAAATGAGGGACGACCAAAAGCCTTTGAGCCCTCCTGTAAAAAAACCGTTGAACGAGTTCGGTATATCAAGATTATAGCTCTTTCCATCAACAATACCGATAAGACCTGCTATCGCTAAAATAATGAACATAACAATTGCAGCTATTTTTATGACAGCCAATAAGTTTTCAACTTGATCAAATTTCTTTGTTCCCGCTAATACCACAATAATAGCTAAAACGGCATAAAAAGCTGCAAAGATCCAAAGTGGAACATGCGGCAACCAAAATTGAGAAAGAATGGAGAGCGCAGTAAGCTGGCTGCCCATGATCAAAATACTTGAAACCCAATAGTTCCACCCACAGCTAAAACCCGCCCATCTCCCATAGGCATGAGCGGCATAATAGCAAAACGATCCTTTTTGAGGATCTGATGCTGTCATCTTGGCTAATAACTGAAACACGATGTATGTTCCCATAGCCGCCAATAAAAAGGAAAAGACGATTGATGGACCGGTCAGCTGAATTCCGATTGTGGACCCTAAAAAATAGCCTGTACCAATTGTACATCCTACTCCAACAAGAGAAAGCTGCCACCAAGCCATGTTTTTTGCTTCTGATTGATCTATTTTAGGTTGAACCGGTGCACTACAATTGGTTTTCTTCACAATAATACCCTCCTGCTTTACAGGTATTATTGTTTATCTTAAGCGGTTGAATATTCATTAACTAAGAAAAAACAGCTTTTCAAATGCTAAAAGCTGCTTTTACGATAAAAGAAATGAGATACCCCTATAACCAAAATAAAAACCGAATCCGATCAGTGATAATCCTGATACCTTCGAGATCCATTCTAAAATGCGGTCGGCCAGCATCTTACGAAAACTGCTTGATACGATTGCCATTGTGAAATCCCATAATAGAATGCCTGAAAATATGGCAGCACTATAGAAAAGTAAACTTTCTAACGAATATTTTGTTGCTGTTTCTGCGAGTATAGAACCGTATATTCCTAACCAAAATAAGATAGTAAGAGGATTGGTAAGTGACATAAGAAAACCCGCCATAAAACTTCTGCTGTTATGTACGGTGTAATCTTGTTGATTGCTCTTTTTTTCCGCTGTGGCTTTTTTAAACGTCTCAATTCCCGTATAAAGAAGAACAAAACTGCCAAAAAGCCAAAGAAATGTTTTGATAAAAGGTGTATTAATATAGCTTACAAGCCCCATGTAAACCATAAACATATACAGTGCGTCTGCAACAGTTGCACCTAATCCTACCATCCAAGCTTGCCAAAATCCGTATTTGATTCCGCGGTCCATCTGTGCGGCATTAACCGGACCAATCGGAGCAGCAAGAGATAAACCTAATAGTACGTATTTTACAAATAGAATCATCGAAGACCTCCACGTATAAGATGGACAACTCATGCCTGTCTTCATCTTATTCGGAAGCACGTCTTATCAGACCATAAAATCATTTATTAAAAGGAGTTCAGACGAATGGATCACCAGTTCAGCCCCAAAATCCAAGAAGCTCTTGACCATGTAAAACGTGCCGATGAGGCCATGATTGAAGCACAAGCAAATCAAACACCATCTTGTTTTCAAACCGCAAAAGTTTGGCTCGAAACAGCTCAGCAATCAGTTCATGATGCTGGAGAAGGAATGTCTGAAGAAGAAAAGAAACAGATGCATCATGCAAAAGAATTTTTAAGACATCTGCACGAAACGCAAGCTGCCATCCAAGAAACGAGATACGATTGATTATTGACGCAGAAATCCCTCATGATGGAATCATGAGGGATTTTTTTCATGCTATGCAAATAAGTTTCGGATGAACCCGGCTTGGTTAACAGTTTCGGTTTTCACATCTACATTTAGTTTACGAATGTTATCACAATAAATATGAAGTCGTTGTGCTTTATCTGCGTTTAGATAAGAGGCGTAGTTGTCCAGCTTATCTACTTCGCGTAGTACGTCTTCCTTTGTGTCTGCTTTCTCAATCCTGCTGCAGCAAGAGTTGATCTGGTCATAAACAGACATGCTAGCCACCTCCTTTTAGGTTTGTTTCTCTATTCCCTTCCATCATTTTTTTAAAACGGAGACGAATAGACTGTAGAGTTGTTTGACCATACCTTTCAAATAAAAAAGGTCTCCGCAATAAAAACGGACACCCTCTTTTTCCAAAGCTTACTTTCTTCAAGCAATTACCGGCGGAAGCGTACGTCCTGTTTCCATCAGTGTCTTAAGGTTGCTTAAAATTGCTGGCCAGCCATTGTTGAATCCTACAAACGTATCTTCTTCCTCCACGATATCCGCTTCCATTAAATTTTCATGACGAAGTGTTAATCTAACTGTTCCGTTCATTTCCTTTAATATAAATGTCGCGACGGTCGGGGTTTTGCGGTCTTCCTCGTCCCATTTGTTGTTCCACGTAAAAGAAAGTTCTTTTTGCGGATCGTACTTAATGATTTCTCCCCAATCGGTTACTTTGCTTCCGCGGGAATAGGTGATACGAGATCCTTCTTTCCATTCCGACTCCACCCTGCTTCCGAAAAAATATTGTTCCGAAAGATCTCCGTTTGTCAGGGCTTCCCACACTTTTTCGAGTGACGCCTCTATGTATGTTACATACACGAACTTTATATCTGTCATGTGAAGTTCCTCCTTTTAGTGAACACCTTTTTCTGAATTCCAATTTCCTTGCGATTTTCTGATTTCTACGATTTGCCCGATATGATAAGCATTGTGTATGTTAATATTCGCAAGCACGGAGTACCACGGGTCATCGCGGTCTTCATGAGCTGAGCGCTGGAAGGTTTCCTCATCTGCTTCTTTTACCGCTGTCGTCCAATCAGTTAACACCGAGAACAACTGGTTTTTCGCTGCTTCCCAATTCTCTCTGTTTTCATTACGAAAGGTCTCATCATTGCTTTCAATTTTACGAGCCACTGGCTTTCCTTGAAAACGATGCAAGTATCGTTCGTTCCAGAAAATTAAGTGGTTGACGATTTCCCAAATAGAGTTGCTGTCTCCTGATTTTTCCTTTGCCTGATCAGCCGTTAGTCCATCTAACGCACGATCAACGGGAACAAACCAGTTGGGTTCATTGTGATTGGCAGCCATCTGCCTTAACAAAATTGTTTTTTGGTCCATGAAAAAAACCTCCTGCACAGAAATGAGTACGAACAAACATTCTGCACTAAGAGGTCCAAATCCTTTTATTCAACATTAAATTTCTTGTTTTAATCCGAGTTCTGAAAGTTGAACTCTGCGGCCTTCTGCACTCGAAATCGCCGCCGCTTCATTAATTGCCGTTAAATTAACGATGTCATCCGTCCTAATGGCAGGCTTCTCACCCGTCTTAATTGCCTGGACCCACTGTTTCATAGCAGAAGCAATCGGTTTTGGCAGTTCTGGCGTCACCCACTCATCCGTTCCAAGATGTTTACTCTTGATTCGTACATCCTTCCATTCCACCATCAATGTTCCTTCTGTTCCGTATAGTTCAAGCTGCTGTGGACTTCCGAACGATAAGAACCCAGTCTCAATCATCCCCATAGCACCTGATTGATACTCCACCATCACGACAGCATTATCGTCTACGCCAAGCTGATAAAATTCGTTCAGTTTACCGCTTACGGCCTTTACTTTTCCACCTAAACGGTTCGTTAAGTAGATCGGGTGCGCGCCAAGATCGATCAACGCCCCTCCGCCACACTCTTCTTTATTATAAAAATGTTGTGGCAGCCAACCTTTTGGGTTCTCTTCAGATGGCACTGATCCGTTGTGCGCCACACGGCATCTAATATATGTAATGTCTCCGAGCAAGCCGTTGTCTACAGCTTCTTGCGCGTACAGGTAAAAGCTTTCTGTCAGTCTAGGAAGGTTCACCATAAGCTGTACGTTGTTTTTTTCCACCGCTTCTAAAATCTCTTCGCACTCTTTTACTGTAAAGGCGAGTACTTTTTCCGTAAAAATATGTTTACCATGGTTCGCAGCAGCGATGATTATGTCCTTGTGGCGGTTCGTTGCTGTTGTCACGATTACTCCATCAATGTCTGGATCGTTGAGTACCTTATGTAAATCAGCTTCGTAAGAAACACCTAACTCTTCTGCCCACAGAGTTCCGCGCTCTTCGTTTTCATCCCAAACGGTTTTGATAGAGATTGCTTCGTTTTCTGTCGCCTCTCGTGCATAATCAACCGCATGCACGTGCCACTTACTGAGTAGAGCTACATTCATTATTGTCATCACTCCTCACGCTATATTTACCTTCATTATACATAACAGACGTTAGAAGTTTTATATTTTTGCGATTTCGTCAAAGCTAGTAGGAGTATCATTGAAAGGAGAATCCCACATGGAAGAGTTCCCGGTCGTTCACACTAACTTTTGGGATGCCATTGTTGCTGTCCCCATTATCATTTTTTTTCTTATTTTATTAAAAATGTTTTTCCCACAACTCCGAACTTGGTTACCTACCATCGCTAACATTTTAGGGCTTTTCATTTCAATTGTTTTTGCCCACCATGGAAATCTGTGGGCTGGAATCTTTATGGGAGTGTTTTATGGAAATGCTGCGATTGGTGTCTATTTTTCATACCTTATTTCGTTCCGAGCCTTTCGAAATAGAAAACCTGAAGAGCCTTATCAATAAGAAGTTTTCCAATTTAGTATTTTTAAGACTGAAGGCTTTCTGCTGTAACAAAAAAGCGGTGAGAATACCCGCCTTTTGTTTCCTTTCCTCCTATCAAAATTTCATCTAAACAGATCTAGATGTTTCAACACTTTTTTCCATCCTATTTTGAAGTTTACCAACGAACTCCTCTGCTTTATCCAGATAGATCAGCGCTTTTGTAATCTCTTGTTTTTGACCAAAATAACCTCGAGCATGTATAGGTTTCTTAAACACAATTTCGTATTTCAATTCGTCGCTAATCCCAAAAATAATCGTTAGTATTCTAGGAAAAGCCGTCCCATGAAAGACTTTCTTTTCATTGATAATGCCCCCGCTTTTATTATATTTGATCGAGGCAGGCTTTATGTAATCAATCTCGTGTACATTAAATTGGAGAGATCGCCGAGCACCTATTCTCATTACAACTTGTTCCTTCATGATTCGGAACGGCGTATTTCTCAATAAGTTATAATCTCCTAGCATGTAAATAACACTGTAAATGTGTAAGAGGAGCATGATGAGCGCAATTTCAGGTTCTTCTTTTTTGAGATAAATATGAAACACGATCATCTCAATGATTTGTTCGTGGATTAATGCTAAGAATAGATAAAAATAGTTGGAGTTTTTATGGAAAGGATAAATATTTTCTTGGTTCATAACACGATTTTTTGTTCTCCATTTAAATAGCGCATGAAAAAGGATGGTCCATTCTTTTTGGAGGAGTAAGATATACGGATTCTTTTCTATCCTCCCTTTTCTATACATAATGAATAGAGCAATAAACAAACTTTCAAACAAAACTATTAATATGACGATAGAGATGAATAACTGGCGTTCTATAAGTATCACTTCCTCTTCTCTATTTATCTTTTCATATCAATTGTAAAGGAATGGAAATAGACAGAATAGGAATAAGAAGGTTTCGCCATATTTTTGTAACAATAATATGTCATATTTGTTAATTTTAAACATCAATAGCAGGCGAGAATCTTGCTAACGTGAAATTATTTAAAATAACGTGAATATAATGCTTGTTAACGTGAATAAAAGTGAATTAACGTGAAATTAATTTTTATTTGTGGTGAGTGTGTACTTTTTAAAAGGACACTTTCCATATTTGTTTATCTCGAGTTTACAAAACTTTTAAAACAAGTCTTCCTCCAACTAAAAATAGAGCAAACAACTCATTTTACGCTTCCCATCCGCACTTCATAACAAAAAGCCGGACTCAAAGGACTAAATCATCCTCTAAAACCGGCCAAAAACGTGATTAAGCTCTTTCGCTTTAAATGTATCTCCACCTATAATCGTTCCGTTCTCGAATCCTTTGTAAAACCAGCGTTGTCGCTGTTCAGATGTTCCATGGGTGAAACTCTCTGGCACGACATATCCTTGAGACTTCTTCTGAAGCGTGTCATCGCCAACACCACTCGCGGCGTTCAGTGCCTCTTCCAGATCGCCTTTCTCCAAAACGTTCATATCTTGGGCATGATTCGCCCAAACTCCCGCATAGTAATCAGCTTGCAGCTCAAACTTTACTTGATATTTGTTGTACTCGGTCTCACTTAACTTGGAGCGAAGCGCATGAATCTCTTCTGTTTTGCCTAAAAGCGTCTGAACGTGATGCCCCACTTCATGTGCAATTACGTAAGCCATGGCAAAATCGCCAGGTGCATCGAACTTGTCTTGAAGTTCCTGATAAAAACTCAGATCTATGTATAGCTTCTGATCACCCGGACAATAGAACGGTCCGACCGACGAACCCGCTGTTCCGCATGCCGACTGAACACTTCCTGAATACAACACGAGCTTCGGTTCTTTGTAAGTCAATCCTTGATCCTGAAAGATCTCAGTCCATACATCTTCCGTATCGGCTAAAACAACTGAAACAAACTCTGCATCTTCTTTCTCTTTTTGCGTTTCCTCATACGGAGTTGATTGCTCTTGCTCACCCAAACCTCCTATTAGATCACCGGGATTTCCGCCTAACAGCGTTACGATCAGAACGATAATCAAACCGCCAAGACCACCTCCTACAGCGAGACCTTTTCCACCCATTCCTCTTCGGTCTTCTACATTTGCACTTCCGCGTCTTCCACGCCACTTCATACAAGAATCCTCCTTGGTTACCCTACAGATCAAAGTTTTTAATTACTTGTATACCCGAAGATCAAATGAATTAGCCCATAAGGTTACAAAAAAACGCATACCACTTTGGGTATGCGCTATAAAAAATTATTCAGTCTTTCCTTCATATGAATCCATTCCGCCAGCCATATTGATCACTTTAAATCCATGGCTATCGAGAAGCTGGCACGCACGTCCGCTTCTACCACCCGAACGACACACCATAACATATTCCTTTGCCTTGTCTAACTCGTGCATACGAAATTCCAATAGACCAAGTGGAATATGTGTTACACCAGGAATTTTTCTTTCTTTTACTTCATCCACTTCACGTACGTCGATGATATTTAACGCGTTTCCTTGATTTAACTTTGTTTCTACTTCTTTTGCTGAGAACTGTTTCATGTTCATTTCCTCCTTCTTAACTCCAGGCACTGACTCCGCCTTTTACGTTGATGACATTTGAGAATCCTGCTTTCACTAGAATCTTGCTCGCTTTTTGACTTCTCATGCCGCTTTGGCAAATCACGATCACTTCTTTATCTTTTGAGAGCTTATCTGTATTTTCAGAAAGCTGGTGCAGCGGAATATTATTAAATCCAGAAATGTGGTAGCTGTTAAACTCACCTTGCGTACGAACATCAATAAACTGCTTTTTCTTATCTTTAAGTTCTGCTTTTAATTCTTGTGTTGAGATATTTTTAACACCTTTAGTAGGCATAAATCGCTGAACGATAAACCATATAATAAGAGCAAAAAGAATATAATTAAGGTATTCCATTGTTTTCACCTTCCTATTCAATAAATAACTTCTAATACCCACAATATACCCTACGGGGTATATTGTCAACCTGAATAAAAGGACTTCCGAGTGAGTCCTCTTAAATCATTTTATAGTACAAAACTGTCGTATCTATGCCGCCTCCTGCATTCTGTGCAAAACTTGGAATACGTCCAGCTTCATTATAGCCAAGGGCCTGATAAAGAAAATTGGAGGGGTCACCTTCTCTTGTGTCTAAAATCAGCAGTGATCGTCCTTTTTGCTTCGCTCTTTTTTCCGCATGCAACATGAGCTGTTTGGCAATACCCTTTTGTCTGAACGATGGATGTGTCATTAGCTTAGCCACTTCCGCACGATGTGTTCCGTTTGGTTTCATGCATAAGTGAAGCTGGATGGTTGCAGCAATCTTCTCATCAACCTTTGCGATCCATAGGATAACGTCAGGTTTTACACAGCTTCCCCAAAATGAGTCAGCATCCGCTTTTGAAAGAGGCGGCAAGAACCCGATAGAAGCTCCTTCACCAACTACTTTGATTAGAAGATCTGAAAGCTCGTCCTTATATTCGTCAACACTCCATAACTCAATAATCTCCATTCCCGATTAACTCCTTTATTACCTCATGTCTTTTTGTTCATTTTAATATTCTTTCTTCTATAATAAAAGTGAAATTTGAGCTTGTTTGATTCGCGATATTGTTTATAAATCGATATGATAGACACACCACTATTCATTCAGGAGTGTTTTGTTTTGACTAAATTATTATTAATTGGAGCTGGAAAAGCGCACTTATCGGTTCTTCCTCTTTTACAAAAAAAGAAATTCAAAGATGTTGAGATCGCAATGATTGCTGAAGAAAAAAATACAGCGGATGTCAGCACATTATGTGAAAAAGCTAACGTTACTTTTATTGAGGATAAGATTATTTCATTCGATCCTTTGCAAAAAATGCTGTTAAGCTTTTCAGGTGAAATTTACCGTTTTGATGTGATTTCTTTTGATATTGAAATGAAGGTTTCCCTTTTTAAGCAAGCATTAGTGCCTGTTGATGGACAAGGATTGATGGTGGTTGAGGATACGTTGCAGAATACTGCGTTTCCTTTTCTGTTTGGCGCAGGAAATTGTGTCACGATTGCTCGGCAACCGAATTTCGCTGTAGGTAGCGAAGTTCAAGGTGAGGTTTTATGTAAAAACATCCAATCCTATCTTTCAGGTCGTCCATTAAAGCCATTAGGATCACAGAATAAAAAACCATCATTTATTGGTGAATGGATTCGACGCTTATATAAAAAGTAAGGATTTGAATACCTCATTACTTTTTTTACCTAAACCTGTCATTTTTATTTTTATAGCAAAAAAAGAAGAGGCTTTCTACACCTCTTCTAATCCTCTATTAAGCCTGAACAGCCTGAACACCTTTTGTCGCCATATATTCTTCAATCTCTTCGACTTCACGAATGATGTCTTTTGATAGGTTATCATACCCGTCTTCGGTCACTAAAATGTCGTCCTCGATACGGATTCCGATCGATTCTTCTTCAATATATAATCCCGGCTCGATCGTGATCACCATTCCTGGCTCAAGGATCCGATCTTGATACGAACCAACGTCATGTGTGTCGAGTCCTAAGAAGTGGCCTACACCATGATAATAGTACTTTGAGATTTCATCATCTTCTTGAATCAAACCTATTTTCTTGCACTCATCAGCTAATATTTTCTTCGCATGTTTATTTAGTTCTGCAAATTCAAGACCTGGCTTGATGATCGCTGTTGTTTCTTTCAAAGCTTTTAGTACGATATTATACAATACTTTTTGGCGGTCAGAAAACTTGCCGTCTACCGGGAATGTGTAGCTAATGTCGGCGTTGTATAATTCTTTTTGCGCACCAAGATCGAGCAGCACGAGCTCTCCTTCATTCGTACGTGCGTTGTTGTACTCATAGTGAAGAACGGTCGCATTTTTTCCGCCTGCTGTAATGGTCTTGAATGCATAATCACGGATTCCGTTTGACTTTAACGTGAAATCAAAATGCGCTTCCAGCTGATATTCCATCATGCCCGCTTTTGCGTGCTTCAGCACATTGTATATGCCATCTTTCGTAATCGCGATGGCTTCTTTAATCTTCTGAATCTCTTCTGTTGTTTTAAACACGCGCAGTTCAGAGATCTCGTGATACACGTTGTGGATGGCAACGTGCGGGTAGTGCTCACGAATGTGTTTTGCGAACAGTGAGGTACTCGTTGGCTCACCGCTCCAGCCACGGCGCTCTAGATCTAAACAAACGTGCTTCGCTTGGTTGGTGAAGAAGTTGCCAGCAACTGTTGATTCAAAGCTATCCACATACTTAATATCTTTGATTCCGGATAACTCTTCCGCTTCTTCTCTGGAAACCGTCTTCCCGACCCATTTTTCCATAACAGGATCCGCTTTTTCGATAAAAAGAGTTTCTTCAAATTGTGTGCCGTTCTTCTTTAACAGCAGCATTACGTTCTGCTCAGTGATCCCCGTTAAGTAGTAAAAATTGCGGTTTGGTACGAAGGGATAATGTTCATCCGCTGACTTTTGTGGTGCTTTACCAGCGAATAGAATAGTTAATGATCCATCAGGCAGCAATTCTTTTAATCTGCTTCTGTTTCGTTCAAAAAAATACGACTCCATGTGAATCCTCCTTAAGAATATATTAAAAACGACTGATGAGTTTATTTATGTAATTATATTATAAAGATTTTGCGGTGTTAATAACAGTTATTTTTCTGAATTTTGTAAATTGACCTTTATAAGGTTATTGGATATTCTTCTAAATCTTGTTCTTCAATATAAATGCCATTCGCTTTCTCTTTAACGTAAGCCAAAATATGTTTTTGCACTCTTGGATATAGAACGATGCGATCCAGCTCATTAAGGGGAATCCATTTCACCCCCGTTTGGTTCAGGTCTGGCTGGTCTGGCAGAGAAGGTTCTTTGTCTTTATTTCGTGTACATTCAAACATGAGCCCTAATGAGTGTGTTGTTCCGAACCGGTTATCAGCGAGATGTGGCGCATACTCATAAACAAATGCGAGCGGGCCGACCGTTACATCGATATCAGCCTCTTCTTTCGCTTCTCGTTTAGCTGCTTCCTTAACGGATTCATGTGGTTCAACACCGCCCGCAGGCAGATTGTAATGAAGTCCATTTTCATCAAGGAACTCAATTAACAAAATGGCGTCGTTTTCGATAATCAACGCGCCCGCTCTTACTCGGATTGGGTAGCTCATCTACAGCGCCTCCAAATTCTTTCTTATAAGATCCACAGTAGGTCTTGATACGTCATCAAAATAAGTGTCATCTTGCAGATCCACCCACCGAACATCCAAAATATCTTCGTCGTCTTCAATCGCTAAAAACCCAGACACGACTTCGCATAAATACGTATATTTTCCTTCTTTCTCGATGAGTGACTTTATAATATTGACGTGGTAGCCCGTTTCTTCTTTCACTTCACGGATGCATGCTTGTTCATACGTTTCACCCGTTTCAACACCACCACCTGGAAAGTTCCAAACGATATCTCCGCGCTTTACTTTTTGTTTTACTAAAAGAATTTCTCCTTCTCTAACAACAACACCCTGCGCCAACATGACTTTCCCCCTAGTGACAGATAAAAGCTAACCAACGTGATAATTGGTTAGCTTCTTCCTTTTTATGCT
Source organism: Fictibacillus nanhaiensis (assembly GCF_049537595.1). GTDB lineage: Bacteria > Bacillota > Bacilli > Bacillales > Fictibacillaceae > Fictibacillus > Fictibacillus nanhaiensis_F. The sequence goes on along the minus strand of NZ_JBMULM010000002.1, from coordinate 506,084 downwards.
TTCTGCTCAAACAACTGCACAAGTTCAATGATGACTTGAGTCGCTTTGATCATATTATCGACAGAGATATATTCGTGACGACCGTGGTAGTTTTCTCCGCCCGTAAAGATGTTCGGAGTCGGAAGTCCCATAAACGATAGTTGAGATCCGTCTGTCCCCCCGCGGATTGGTTTTATGTTCGGCTCGATATCGAGTTTTTTCATCGCTTCAGAAGCGAGATCAACAATCTCTACTACCGGTTCAATCTTTTCTTTCATATTATAATATGTGTCGTTCATTTCTAATTGAATCTTATCTTGGCCATATTTTTCACTCAGTTCATCCACGATCTCTTGCATTCTATCTTTTCTCTTTTGAAAAAGTTCTTTGTCATGGTCGCGGATGATGTATGACATATCCGTTTGTTCTACGTCACCTTTTAGTCCAGTTAAATGATAGAACCCTTCATAGCCTTCCGTATGCTCAGGTGATTCTTCAACAGGAAGCTTCCCGTTCAATTCCATCGCAATTTTTGCAGCGTTAACCATTTTATTCTTTGCTGATCCAGGATGAATGTTCTTTCCTAGAATACGAATCCTAGCACTGGCCGCGTTAAAGCTCTCATACTCTAATTCACCTAAAGGGCCGCCATCCATTGTATAGGCATACTTTGCTCCGAATGCAGCCACATCAAATTTATGAGGACCACGTCCGATCTCTTCATCGGGAGTGAAAGCCACTCTTATTTTTCCGTGCTTAATTTCTGGGTGTTCGATCAAGTACTTTATCGCTGTCATAATTTCAGCGATGCCTGCCTTATTATCAGCACCAAGCAATGTTGTACCGTCCGTTGTGATCAATGTATGCCCTTTATACTCTTTTAAACTAGGAAAGTCTTTTGGAGACAATTCGATTTGCAAGTCTTTGTTTAAGATAATCGTTTCTCCGTCATAGTTTTCAACGATCTGCGGTTTAACGTTCGTTCCTGTAAAATCAGTAGCTGTATCTACGTGTGCAAGAAATCCAATGACAGGGATTTCTTTATCCGAATTGGATGGCAGAGTTGCCATGACATAGCCGTTTTCGTCGACTGTTACTTCCTCCATACCAATTCCTTTTAACTCTTCAACAAGCATGTTAGCTAGCGTCCACTGACCCTCTGTTGACGGAGTCGTGTCACTGCTACCATCAGATTGTGTATCTACTTTTACATATGTAATAAACCGATCCATAATTTCTTGTTTCAATTTCCAATCAACTCCTAGTGTTTTGCTTTATAATAGCATGTTTTACCAAGTATTACATATTGCTAGATTATAAAAAAATGTGCGTTTCCACTTGCCAGGATGTCTAATCAACTTGTCCTCATCTTGCATATATTGTATTACCAGCACCAAACAAAGGTGTTGTGAAAATAATGGGGTGATTTTAATGGGTTGTTGGAAAAAAGACAAATGTGAGTCTTCTTCACACTATATCTATCTAAAATGTAAGCGTTGCAAGAAAAAGAAGAAGAAAAGCTGCGGCTGTCATAAAAAACATTAATTAAAAGAAGGAGTCCGATGTTGGGCTCCTTTTCAACTATCCTTCTAATTAGAGCCTACACCAACGGCAAATCCGATCGCCATTTCACTTCCTTTAAACTTGCTGCGTTTTTTCATAATCGGCTCACCTCCTTTAAAAATAAGGAACCCGAGAGCACGCATAAATACTTCATCATAGTTCTTCAGATTAAAAAACTATTCTTGAGGATACGTTTTCAATAAAAACTCAATTGACTTGTTAATGAGTTTTTTTAAGATCTCCTCATCCACATCAGCTAGTTTATTAATGTATACACAAGCAGCTCCCGTTGTATGTTTGCCAAAGTGTTTAAGCAGCTCAGTGCGATCCGGGTCTCCCGGAGCAAAATACAGACTGATCTTTGCTTTTCTTGGTGAGAAGCCAACAAGTGGTGCATCCCCTTCATGCCCTGTCTTGTATTTGTAATGATACGAGCCGAATCCGATAATACTCGGTCCCCACATCTTTGCTTCAAAGCCAGTCGTTTCTGAAAAGATATCTAACAACTTATAAGCGTCTTCTCTCTTTTTTGGACTATCCACATTTTCGATAAACTCAACAACACTTTGTTCGGTTTCTTTTGTCTTTTGTTCGTACATAATTAGCTCCTTTTAATATATGAAATTTTGAAGTGAAAGCTTCTATATCATAACCTTCTACATATTTAGCAAATCCCCTGTTTTGCTTCTCCTTTCCTGATTGTAAAGTGTTGAGATAATAGATAATTGAAATACAAAACTCCTTATTCCAACCCATAATGGTTCTAGTTAGGTGTTTGTTCTATCATCCATTTACATGTTAAAAGCTCAGAGCAGCCTCTGAGCTTTAATGGTTCGTATTTTATTTTTTATTCTGTATTAATCCAAAACCTATACCTGTTGGATCATTAAGGTAAGCCAGATAAAACTCTTCAAATTCCATCTTTTCTCTTACTATAGTCGCTCCGTTTTTAACCGCTTGCTCAATCGCATCATCAATAACTTCGACTTCAATTTGAATACGAGTTCCGTGGGGAAAATCATGTGGACCTTTTGCGATACCACCATTAATACTCTTATCTTCACCATCAGTAGTTGTAGCTTCACAATAATCCCATTGAGGTTCTGCAATCTGCCACCCAAATACATTGCGATAGAAATTTACTGCCTTTTCAGGTTCTTGACTGCTAAGTTCAAAACCTACAACTTTTCCTATATTCTTATTCAAAGCAAGGCCCTCCCTATTTTAAAACAACTTCTGCAACTCATTTATTCCTAAGAATGCAAACATGAGTAGACACCCGATCAAGACCGCGTTGGTTAACCACTTGTTGCGATATTCCACATCTACTTTTTTAGAATTCAATAAGATAATGAGTGAAATCGCAAGAAACGGCATGAACAATGATCCTAACACACCATATATAATGATCAGCTGAACAGGCTTTCCAAAAAAGAAGATCAGCATCGGCGGAAATGTAAGCCATGCTAAATATGCACGATATGACTTATCTTTTTCTGTAACTGGCTTAACCGAATGTAAGTCTTCCTTCTTTGTCTTAATGGTTCTTAAAAAGTCCGCAAACAGATACGGCACACCGTTCCAAACGCCAAGAAGCGAAGTAAAAGCAGCCGACCAGAACGCGATTAAGAACAACCAACGCAACGGTGTTCCGAATTCTTGTCCGAGCAGTTCCGCAAGGTTAAGAAGACCTTGGTCTCCTTCGAGTTTTACATCTGTACCAAATAAGAACTTAGCTCCGATTACAAGGGCCGCCATCGTGAAAAGCCCTGTAATCACATAAGCTGCTTTCGTATCAAGCCTCATAATGGGAACAAAGTCTTTTCCTTTCCAATTCTTTTCTCTTAGCCAATATCCATAAGAAGCCATGGTGATCGTACCGCCTACTCCTCCAATTAATCCAAGAGCTAACATGAGCGATCCGTCTGGCATTTTGGGGACAAATCCACCAGCAAATTCCCCGATCGTAGGTAAAAAAAGCAAAGATGTTCCAATAATCGTGATAAACATAACACCGATCAATACGGTCATTATTCTTTCAAAAAGCAAATAACGGCCCGTCCAAACAAGTGCAAAACCTAATAAAGAATGAATGATTGCCCAAGCCCATATCGGCATGATAGGAAGCATCGCATGCATACCTAATCCACAAGTCATAGCTGCAGTAGCCCCATAAATGTAACCCCAGATGACCGAATACACACCAAAATATCCAGTGGCCCATTTTCCGAGTGAATGCCAGCCTTGCAGAATGGTTTGTCCTGTCGCAAGGTACCAGCGGCCGACTCCTTCATTTAAGAAATACTTTAAAATAGAACCGATCACGATGGCCCATACAAAAGTCATTCCGAATGAGGTACCGATTACAATGGCAGTTACTAAATCTGCTGTACCTACTCCAGTTGCTGCTACTACAAAACCTGGACCAATCATTTTTAATTTTTGACCCATCGTTTGAGGCGGTACTGGTTCACTAGCAGTAACAGTATTAAGTTCATTGTTTAATTTCAATTCATTGTTCAAATTCAGCTCCTCCTTCTCTCAGTAATGAAACGCTTTCAGTAGAACATCTGCTAATTATGTCATATATCTGAATATTTTATCAACTTCTTATGTACCTATCTGTCTATAGGTCCCTTTCTACTATCAACTTTTAGTAAAAAGAATTCTATCCTTTATCAGAATTAGTGTTCACAAACAAAAATACATTGGAATAATATATATGTAATAAAAGCTGACATCATTATGATATAATAAATAACAATATTTAGAATTGTCTAGTTTGCGCTTCTTAAACGAGGGAGAGATCATCATGTCTGTTGATAAATCGTCTTATAAAGATAAAAAAGTCATGTCCATAGGTATCATCAGTGAACTAACTGGTCTATCAGAACGTAAGATTCGCTACTATGAAGAAAGGAAACTCATCTTCCCTGAACGAACGGGCAAAGGAACGCGCAAATACTCTTTTTCGGATGTAGAACGTCTAATGGAAATTGCTGATCAAATCGAAGATGGTGTTCAAACATATGAGATCAAAAAAGAACTTACGAAAAAGCAGCAACGTGACGAACGTAATAAAATGATCCGAGGGCAGATTAACGCGCAATTTAATATGAGGAATTGAAAACAGCTGGCTCACCGGTAAATGGTGCCAGCTGTTTTATCTTGAGAGCCGCTCATAGACCTCTCGCAAATTTATTATTCCTAACTCCTGAACACGTGCTACATAAATACTCCAAAGCTCTGCAGTCATCTTAGCATCTCCTAATGCATGATGTCGGTTTACTACTGGTATGTTGCAAAGCTCACAACAATCTTCCAACCGAACAAGATTAGTCTCAGGTTCGGCTATCTTTAGTAAAAATGAAGTATCCACGATTCGATGTTTGAACTGAGTTCGAAATAATTTCCAATTATAGTGTTGAAGAAACTTCTTCTCATGACTTGCATGGTGAGCCACGAGAACGTGTCCTCTTGCAAATTCATAAAAATCTACTAACACTTTCGATAATTGAGGAGCATGTTGAAGATCACTTTCTTGTATTCCTGTAAGATCTTTAATCTCTGTAGAAAGTTCACCCGTACATTGCGCGAGAGAATAAAACGTATCTTCATACTGCACTTCTCCGCCTTGTACTCTCACTGCACCGATCGATAGAATCTGGTTACCTTGTTCAGGGAAAAAACCAGTAGTTTCAAGATCGAACACCACAACATTCAAATCACTAAAAGGAATTGTTAAACTCTCCTCCACTTTTAATTCCTTTTGAAGCTGCCTTAAAAAAGCGACATGCTGAGGACTTGATTGCCCTTGTAATGACGCATAAACACTTGAGTTTATTTTCCCTTGGACTTGCTTCATAAATTGAATAAGCGGATTCATCCTCATGTATCAAACATTCCCTTAATGACCGATTGCGTGTAATTTTGTAGCTTTTGACCGTTTAATAGAATATGCTTCATATTTTTTCTTTCATCTTTACTGAGTTCTTTTATGTTTAAGTAGTGAATATCATCGTAGTTTTCTGTAGTTTTTTTATGATATTGCAATCTGTAATGAAGGAGCTTTTCAAATTCGTCTGAACACCAACTAAGGTCTTCTTTATAGTTTGACATGCTACACAGTTTCTTCAGTCTTGTAAGTGTAGAAGTAGCCTCCACACTCTCTTTCATAGCAAGTAAGCGGACATTATTAACATAAGGAAAGAAACCAGATTGCTTCAAATCGATACTTCCTGCATGTAAGCCATGCGATTCTGTTAAAAATTGATGAAAGAAGCCTACCGCTTTTTTTACATGCTGTGTATTTTCTAACAGCCGTTCTAAAAGATGCGGATTCCTCTTCACGTAATCATGTATGAGTTTTTTAAGTTTTTTACAATAAACTTCTTCACCCACAAGTACTCGTGCATCATAAAAAATCAAAAGAAATCGTATGCTCTCGAAGCTTTCTTCCGTAAGCCACTTTAAAAGTTGCTCTTCCCACTCTACTATGGATTTATTCCAAACAGGATTAGAGCTCATCACATTGCCATCGCAATACGGATAACCTACTTCATTCAAACCATCCGCTAACTCTTTTCCTAACGAAAGAAAATATCGCTTCGCATCCTCACCGTTTTCCTCATAGATCAGACCATGATCTTGATCTGAGATGATTGCTTGTTCGAATCTACCTCCACTCCCCATCACAAACCATTCGTATCGGCATGGAGCAGGTCCAAAATGTGCACTATGTTTTTGTAGAGCAACATGAAAGACTTTTTTCATCATTTCATCATGAAATTCATTTAAAGCTTGTGACGAATCTTGATGCTCCATCCATTTTTCATCACGCCATTTTATCAAATTTGAGTAAGGCATATTTACACATCCTATGTGATAAAAGCATTGAGGAATAGCCCCCAATGCTTTTCATCACTATTAATTTGCGATTCTATTTTTTTCTTCGTTTGCGATGAACGCCTCTGGATAACCATAGTTTCCGTGTTCACTCACATCCAAGCCGATGATTTCTTCTTCCTCCGAAACGCGAAGACCCTTCATTACTTTTTTCATAGCATATAAAAGAACGAATGAAACAACAAAAGCGTATAACGCTGACACTGATACACCCATCGCCTGAACGCCAAGCTGTGAGAACCCACCGCCATAGAACAAGCCAGGCTTCCCGACTGTCGCAAGTTCTGGTGTCGCGAACAACCCTGTAGATAACGTTCCCCAAACTCCTGCAGCTCCGTGAACGCTCAACGCATAGATCGGGTCATCTATTCTTAATCTATCGAAAAATTTAACTGAGTAGAATACTAAGATTCCTGCTACAAACCCAATCAGAACAGCTGCCCACGTTTCAACGAATGCACAAGAAGCTGTAATCGCAACAAGTCCAGCTAACGCACCATTTAAGATCGTCGGAATATCAGATTTCCCCAATACCATCCATGAGATAATTAGTGCAGCAACCGCACCTGCTCCAGCCGCGAGATTTGTATTTAACGCAACAAATCCGAAGAATCCGCCATCAACAACAAAGGTACTTCCTCCATTAAACCCAAACCAACCCACCCAAAGGACGATAACTCCTAATGCTGTATACACTTGGTTATGTCCGAAGATGTTGTTGGACGTACCATTTTTATTAAATTTTCCAATACGCGGTTTCAAGAGTATTGTCGCCGCAAATGCCGCCATCGCACCTGTTAAGTGAACGACTGTCGAGCCAGCAAAATCCTGTTTGCCATGCTCTGCTAACCAGCCTCCGCCCCAGATCCAATGAGCAACAACAGGATAGACTGCAACTGAGAAAAGAATAGCAAACACGAGATATGCTGATAATTTCGCTCGTTCAGCAAACCCACCGAACGCAATCGTTAATGAAATTCCTGCAAACGCTAGCTGAAACATGAAGAATGCTGCTGTTGAATAGGCCATTCCTTCCGCTTGATCACCCGAATAAAAAAAATCAGACAACCCAATAAAAAAGTTCGAGTTACCACCAAAAATAAACCCATATCCAACTGCCCAAAATACGATTGATGCTAAACCAAACGTAAAGACAGTTTTTCCTGCAATATGTCCTGCATTTTTCATTCGTGTCGATCCCGCTTCAAGTAAGATGAACCCGCCTTGCATTAAAATGACAAGAAGTGCTCCAAGGATAAGCCAAACACTGTTTAATGAAAACACGATATCTTCCATCTGAACGCCCCCTACTGAACTGTTTCTTTCATTCTATACAGTTCTGGCGCAGATTCTACACCCATGTGAGATTATCTGACATGGTTTTTAATGGCTAATTAAAAGAGAAAAAGCAAACCCTTCTATGTATAAAAGGTTTGCTTCTCTATCTGTTAGACTACTTTAGATGTTGGAGTGTCAGTCCTCTTTTGTGCGGTATCATGTTCCGCTCTCTTCCCCCACCATGTTGCAAGCAATGGTCCTGATATGTTGTGCCACACACTAAAGATTGCACTTGGCACAGCAGACAACGGCGAAAAGTGAGCCACCGCAAGCGCCGCACCTAGACCAGAATTCTGCATCCCGACTTCAATGGAGATGGCTTTTTGATCTGCAAAATCAAGCTTCAAACCTTTTGCGATTAGAAATCCGATTAAAAGTCCCAGCACATTGTGAAGAACCACAATGGATAAAATTAACAATCCCGTCTCAGCAATTTGTTTTGCGTTTGCTGCTACAACAGCTGATGCAACAGCTACGATTCCAACTACAGATACTAGCGGGAGTGCACCAACACTTTTTTCAACGTGTTTACGGAATAAGAGTTTTACAACTAGACCTAATACAATTGGTATTAGTACAATTTGAACGATTGATAACAGCAAGCTGCCCGCAGATACTGAGAGCCATTTGCTCGCAAACAGCAGCGTTAGAGCTGGTGTTAAGATCGGTGCGAGCAGTGTTGCCACGGATGTCACCGCAACCGATAAAGCGGTGTTACCTTTTGCTAGGAAAGTCATCACGTTTGATGCCGTTCCACCGGGACAGCATCCTACTAATATCACCCCTACTGCTACTTCTGCTGGCAATTGAAATGCCGTAGCCAACCCAAAAGCAAGGAGCGGCATGATCGTATACTGTGCTGCCACACCAATAAAAACACTCTTTGGAGCTTGAAACACTGCCTTAAAATCATTCAAAGACAGGGTTAGCCCCATCCCGAACATGATAATTCCTAACAAAAGAGGAATATAGGGAGCGATCCATGTGAAGCCTTCTGGAATCAAAAATGCTGCAATGGCAAAAAGAATCACCCAAATCGCAAAGGTATTGCCTGCTACCTTACTTACTTTCTCTAAAAATCTCATGGTTGTCACTCTCCTTTTAAGAGAGTATAAACGAGTTATACGAAATATCAATGGTTATTTATTAAAAATTTAGAATTATGTGATTATAAATGTTTTTTATGTGATGGGGCCGTTTTTTTATGTGATCGACTCCATTTTTTATATGATTCCTTCAAAAATTTATGTGATTATCAATTTTCAGGCTCATCTATCCAGTTGTATCGCGGCACTTTCGCCATGTGTTCGCGTCTCCTCTCGACTATGAACATCCCTTTTAGTGTCCCATAAAAATATTGTATAAATGACCCCTTGATTTTCCGATTTTTGTAGTGAAAAACGGTTGTTTTGAAAGCGTCGATCACTACGGAAACCATAAATTCTAGTGGACGGTCGAAACTAAACTTGTTATACGCCAGTTTCGCTTTTTCCCAAAATGTATAGATCTCAATCGCCGTATTAAAGAATGGTTTTACCGTATGTATGAAGTCTTTCGGAACAGAATTCGGCGTGAAGGATTCGTCGAGATCTTCTAAAGAAAGATAACTTGAAGAGTTGTCCGTCATGACGTTCTCCTTACGTATCTTTAGATCTTTATCTTTTAGATTTATAGAGAGATTTATAGTTTCCTGCGCAATTTCCACACGCTTGTCCCTACTCTCACAAAGCATTTCACTTGCTACACGCTGGGTCACTTTCGTTTCACTCGGTGGATCAAACCGCTGAAAAACAAATACATTATGAGCAAATCCTCCGCTTGCTCGGTACGTCTTATGTACGACTATAATTCCTGCATTTTTTGCTTTTCGCAGCATTCGAATAAAAGAAGCACGCGAAATACTGCCACCTTTTTCAGCACTTCGATCAACAAGCGTATCGATCTTTGCGTTTGCTACACCTGGAACGACTACACTATATTGGCTAAGCAACTCAAACGCCAAGAATTCTGAATTCGTAAACAAACCGGCATGATGCTCCAAAAAATCACGTTTGTGGTCATTAAATTCTTGTACATTTTCATACTGGCTAAGTGAAGCAAATTGACGAATGTTCCCTGCTCTCAACTCTCTCTTCCCCCTTATACGATTGATACATCTTATAAGTGTTTAGAAAAACTGGAAAAGAGGCATGGAGACTAAATAAATTTCTGCATTAAAAATGTGATGACAAACGAGGCGGTATAACTAAAATAAGAGCCAGGCGGATACTTCCACCTGACCTTGTTTTACAGAGATGTTTTTTGTATGAGCTGCCGCTTTTTACTCATTAATAGTTGTAGCTCTTGATCAACCGCTTTGTACTCTTCTGTACCCGTTTTACAAAAACTTATTTTTCCAAGCATTTCTGTAATCTTGTTTTCTACTAAAGCTAATTCTTCAGCCCACTGTTGAACGCCTTCAACTGTAGATCTTTTACTTTGGTTTTCATGTTCACTAAGGCCCACTTCTATTCTCTTGAGCTGCTGATTCTCGATAACTAGCAATTTATCGCACAGCTTTTCAACAAAGAATCTGTCGTGCGAGACGATGATAAGTGTGCCTGAAAACTGTGACAAGGTTTCCTCCAACTGCTCTCGGCTAGGTAGATCCAGATGATTCGTCGGTTCATCCAAAATGAGCACATCATATTCCTGCAAAATCATCAGGACCAGCTTAACCCGTGTTCGCTCTCCTAAACTCAAGTGGCGGATTGGCTTCGAAAGTTTTCGGTCCTCGATGCCCATGTTGGCAAAGATTGTTCTTGCCTGCGTCACTTGATGCTTCTCTTCTAAATCAAAATATTCATACACCGTTTTTTCTTCTGGCAGATCACTCACATCTTGGGAAAGATAAGCAATCTTCATTGATTCACTTTTCCAGATGGATCCTTTCGTTACAGACTCCTCTCCAAGTAACATCTTAATAAACGTTGTCTTACCAGAACCGTTCGGACCCTGTAACGCTATTCTTTCCCCGTGTTTAATGTAAAAGCGACTTTCTTTAAAGAGGGTTCGATCTCCATATTGTTTCGATAGACCACGGGCTTCGATGAGTCTTTTTCCTCTCTTTCCAGTGGAATCAAATTGAAAGAAAACGTCACTTTCTTCTTTGGGCTTATCAATTCCTGTTTTTGAGAGTTCTAGATTTAATCGATTCAATTTTGATTTAATTTGGTTATCTTTTTTCTTCGCTTTCATCCTTTCATATTCTTTTAGCCCCATCTGTCTGTTCTCAGCTGCCGTTCCTCCCTTACCTGCTTCTCGATGCGCTTTTTCAGACCAGGATTTCAACGTACTTACTTGCTGCTGAATCATTTGTATTTTTCTTTGTTGCTTCTCATAATCTTTTAGTTGCTGTTCAAATCGACGTTGTTTCTCTCTTCTATACGCTGAATAATTTCCTTCGTAAACAGTGAGAATTCCGTCTTCCAGCTCAAAAATCTTCTCTACCGTTTCATCAAGAAAATAACGATCGTGAGAGATGATAATGGCTGCTCCTTTATAGTTTTGAACCTCTTCTGTAAGCCAATTGATTCCTTGAAGATCAAGATGATTTGTCGGTTCATCTAAAATAAGGAACTCTGGATGATTCGCCCATATTTTCGCGATAGATACCTTTAATCGTTCTCCACCACTCAAATGTTGTAATTCACTCTTTTGTAGCAAATGTTTTTGAAGACCTAACTTCTTACTCGTTCGCAGCAGATCTTCACCTGTTTCCATCAACTCCTGTTCAACATCTAACACATAATCTGTTGATTGTGGTAAATATCCCATATGCAGATTTACCGGCCAAGTCGTAATTGATCCATGATCGTGGCTGAGACATTTCATAAGAATGTTAACGAGCGTTGTTTTCCCACTGCCATTCCAACCTACTAAGCCAATTTTTTCACCTTGTCTGATATCAAATGAAATGTCTTTTAAAATTTCTTTATCACCAAATTTTTTCTGCAATCGTTTCACTTGTAGTACTGTCGTCATGCAGCCCACCTCTTTCCTGTTCGTTAGGGAGGCTCGCAAAAAAACCTCCCTGGAGACCCAGAGAGGTTGGTGAGTTCGCACAATTATGGTAATTACACGTATCCAAAGAAACACAAGAACATGATGTTCTTTGTGTGAAATCATAAGGGTATATGTACGTGTATACGCAAAATGGGCAGACTTATCCTATTCTCCAGGTCTCATAGTTTAGAGTTATCCTAAGAAAATAAGAGTTTTCCACATCAGCGTAGTACCGTTCCTTTCCCAAATGACTTCTACTTACAATTGTTAGTATATGGTCGCAAACCATAAATGTCAACGCTTGCATCAATCATTGAAAAACGAATAACACAAAAGGAAGAAGCCTTTTGCCTCTTCCTTTTTCTAATGATTATTTAATAAAAAATGTTTTCGTGTTGTACTTCTTGTTGTTTCCAGGTTCGTATCGATTTTCTACGTTTTTACTCGCATCGACCGAGAACCAGTTTAACGTTGTTGTCTTTTCGAACGTTAATGACTCCGGTCCTTCACGTGTACCGTTCAATGCTAATTTTTGAGAATCAAACGTTGGACGGCTTCCATCTAACGTGTAGTAGATCGTAGCAGGTTCACTCGTTTTGAAGCTGACTTCAACTTTATCTTCGTGTCTCCCACCGTTTGGTGTAACACTTGATTTTGGCGCTTTTTTATCTTTAGAATATTCATACGCCACATCAATCATCCCTAATAATCCGTTTGAAAATTCCATGGCTTCCTCGTGTCCTTCTTCAAACGGCGGCTGAAACCCAACCAGTTCCCATCTTTTTGTTTCTTTGTTCCAAAGATCAGCACCTACTTCAAAGTTCCAAGTGTAGATCCCTTTTTTATACCAAAGGTGATCAGCTGAGTTTCCTGCGGCTGAATAAAGAACATCTGGAATCGGTCCCGTTCGGCTAGGTAGAATAACCGTTCCTCGATGCTTTTTGATCTCTTTTAGAATATGATCCGATGCTTGCCAATAATAAGCTTCTTCTCCAGCAGATGGGCGAGGCAATGTTTCACGCTCAGGCGTATAGGCACCTGGTGACCACATAAAGTAACCGCCATAGCTATGAATGTTCATAGCAAATTTGATGTTTGGATTCTCATCCGTTAACCAAACTAGATTACGGCTTTCTGGTTCAGAATGCTCGCTTGGCCCTGCATATGAACCACTCAAACAATTCGTTGTTGATGCTCCTACATACCCATCAAAAGCAGAACCTACATCATGGTTTCGATTCAAATCAACGCCCCACGAATTTCGGTATCCATTATCAGATTGAGTTGGTGAGCAGTGATTGGTCATGTTTTTACGCTGTGAATTAAAATCATAAAAACTATAGTGCCCTCCGTCTGGATTCATGGACGGAATAATAAAGATATCAAGATTATCAACCAGTTTCTTAGTCTCTTTATCATGCGAATAGTTTCGCAACAATCGTTCAGCAGTCTCAACGGAAACAAGTGGTGTTACCCATTCACGCGCATGTTCTTGTGAGTAACCAAGTACCCCAGGCTTTGAACCATCTCTATGCTTTCCGATTCGGATGGCTTTAACCGTAAATGGATCACGCGATACAGAAGCTGGTGCTTTTAAATTATCTGACAAGTTGGAAGTCACAGGTTCTACAATTCCATTACCTGCATTTCCACGATAGGTCGTAGCAGATACAAGATCATTAACTTCTGCATTCAGCAGATCTACGACTTCCTTTGCCGTACTTTTTGCGTTACCTCCAGCATCAGTTGCCAGTGTAACGATGATTTTGCTTCCGCTCGTACCGACAGAAAGAGGAGCACCTGCAGCTGATGCCTTTTTCAATTCTATGCTGATCGCATTTCCACCCTCATGTCCCCAGTCTCGAGATGTCACAACAACAGCTGTGTTCTGCAACGTTCCTAGAGTCGCTTGAGCTTGTCTGCGATATCCGTTCGTCTTGTTCGGCATCTCCACGATTTCAGCGAGCTCTGGGTATTCTTTTACTAAGTTCTCGATCCTCGCGTTCGTTTCTGTTGGATCCATATAATGGTCAACAAAATTCTTGACATAGTGCTTACCCGGCTTGTCCGGTTTTCCTTCCCCGAGCCATTCGGTTACTGGAGCTGCAGCTGAACCTCCGAGCGAGCTTTCAATAGTTATATCTTTTGGTATTGCTGAAACTGGTAACATAAAGGAATGGTAGAGATACTCTCCGGCATCCTGAATTTGTTGGAGTGTTGCCGTTTTCTCTTCTCCATTCTCTGCCCATCTAGCGGTTAGAATCGTGCTTGATACAGCACCCGATGTGGATTTGGCTTCTACGTAAAGGAAAGTGTCGGATTGATTCGTGAAGTGGTTTGCTCTGAGGATTGTTACTTTTTCTTCAACAGCTGTTAGCTTTTGTTCTTGCTTGACTGCCATTCTTCTTTCTGTTGCGCGCTGGTTGAGTTGGTTTTCGGTAATGAGCGTTTCTTTTACGGTAATGCCATAGAGCTTCAGCATCGCAACTTCAGTTGGAGTTACTACCGCATCTACTTCAATTTGTCCATCATGAACGTGCATCCTGTGGGTTAGATCGATACCAAGTTCTTCAATTTTCTTCATCGCTTCCTTCGTGTTTGGAACAGCCAACTGAACGAGAGATACAGACTCTACTGGTTGTATCTTGAGAGATGAAGCTTCAGCAACTTGCGGGGTCACACCTGATTCCATGGTTGAAAAAGCTATCCCTGCAACGGTTGAAAGCACGAGTGCAGAAGATAGCCACTTCTTACTGTTTTTCATAACAAGCACACCTCCTATATATGTATAAGGTAAGTGTAACTTCATTGTCAGAAAATTCAATCATACTTAAGGATGGACATAGAGCTTAAGTAAGCCCATCATTCTAACTAGTTTATTTGTAAAAATAATTAATAAAAGGTAAATATAGTGATTTAGAAGTAGGTAGAAGAACTTATCTACCTAGCAGTTTTAATGGAGTAAAATTCCTCTTTCAAAATGGAATACACATATAAATCTCTGTGCTCTCCTTTTGCCAACATCGCTTTTCTTAACGTACCTTCATAGCTCATCCCTAGCTTTTTCATAACCCTTTCAGATCCACCGTTCTCTACAAAACATCTTGCCTGTATTCGTACTAAATAGATGTTTTTAAAGGTTACAAGAAAAATAAGGAAATAAAACCATTTATTGATTATAATGAAGATAACATTTGGCATATATATGTTTATCCATTTAAAAGAGAATGAAGGAGGTTTACATATGCAACGTCATAGAAGAAGAAACACACCCGCTTTTACGGTTTTAGCTTATTTTACGTTCATCGCTGGGGTGTCCATGTTTTGTATTGGACTCTACAATGCAGATAATCTGCAACTCAACGAAAAAGGTTATTACATCGCCGTAATGATATTGGTCGCAGTAGGCGCAATCCTTACGCAAAAAGTTACTCGCGATAATGCAGAAGATGACGAACTAATCGCTGAGCAAGAGCGCAAGTACACGAAAGCCGAATAGCAGCACAAAAAAGGAAGGCACATTTTATGCGCCTTCCTTACATCATTATTTTACTTGTTCACCAGCATACACTTTTACATCCGTTGGAGCAGCCATAAAGCTTGCTGCCTTTTGACCGAACGCCACAAAGTGCTCACTTGTGTTATGGTTTTGAACCGCTTCTTGGTTCTCCCAAACTTCTACCATCATATACGTTGCTTCTTTTTCTGTATCTTTTTTAAGATCATATTGAATGTTTCCACTTTCAGCACGTGAAGCCTCTACTAACGTTTTCACCTCAGCCAAAAATGCTTCTTCCTTATCTTTTTGAACCGTTAAACCTGCGTGAATAATAATCATTTATTTATTCCCCTTTCCTTATCTCCACTCTGTTGTTTCTTCTACTGATAGACGAACAGATTGATATCCTGCATCAGCTGCTTTCCCGATGGATAGCAACATAACTGGGAAATAACGCTCTTTATCAAGACCAAAAGCTTCAGCAATTTCACCTTTTTCATATCCACCGATTGGATTCGTGTCATATCCATGTGCACGAGCAACAAGCATGAGTTGCATCGAAACAAGTCCTGCATCGATCAAGTTCATGTCTTTGAATTGTTCTGGTGTCATTTGTTCTAAAAGTCCACGAATAGCTGGGACTTGCTGATTTCTAACTTCTTGTGGCATAAGCCCTTCGTCTACCGCTTTATCATAGATTTTTTCAAGGTAATCTAAGCTGTTGTTATCTGCAAATACAGCAATTACAGCAGATGAAGTTTCTACTTGTCGTTGGTTGAACTTAGCAAGTGGTGCTAACGTTTCTTTTCCTTCTGGAGTATCAATCACGACAAAACGCCAAGGCTGTAAGTTAACAGATGATGGAGCAAGAGAAGCCTCTGTTAAGATTTCTTTCATCTCTTCTTTAGAGATTTTTACTGATGGATCGTAGTTACGGATGGAACGGCGTCCAGTGATAATTTCGTTAAAGTCATTGATTTTAGTTTGTTGCATTTTGCATTCTCCTTTGTGTTTAAGATTCTTAGTTGTTTAAGATTGTGACTACTCAAAAATTTCAATATTGCGCTGGATGCGTGTTAACATCTCTAGCAACGTTTTTCTCTCTTCCTCAGAAAAATCATGCAATACACCAGAAATAAAACGTTCTTTCTCTTCCCGGTAATGAATAATTTTCAAACGACCTTCCTCTGACAGAGAAACATACGTAAAACGTTGATCTTTAGGATTTTTCCTCCTAATTACCATTCCCTTATCTTCAAGCTGCTTCAGATGTCTTGTTACGGCTGCATGATCAATGTTAACTTTCTTTTGAAGAGCTCTCTGACTGATCTCTTCAACTTCATATAACTCATGCAAAAGCTCTAAGCGTGTCTGACTGATACCTGTACAGCTCTCAAACTTAGGAACCGTTCTGCGATGGATTTCATATAAACGGTTAATAATCTTCTCATCATCTATATATGAGTTGGACAACAGCATCCCCCTCCTTAAGTAATTGATAGCTCAATAATTGATACGTCAACTAATATAAAATACTTCATCTTAAAAGTCAAACAGAAAAGTTCATTATGTAAAAAACAAAAAGGCTATCTGCGATGAACAGATAGCCAAGCCATGATATTTAATTAATTAGCGCTTTCCGCCAAGAGCTTGAGCTACTAGACGTTTTGTGATTTCTCCACCTACAGATCCGTTAGCACGTGAAGTGCTGTCTGGTCCAAGGTTTACACCGAACTCAGAAGCGATTTCATACTTCATTTGGTCGATAGCTTGTTGTGCACCAGGTACTACTAATTGGTTTGAGTTAGCCATGTTGTTTCACCTCCTTGTTGAATTAAGATTATAATTCCACATTGAATCGTTCTTATGCGCCAGAGCAAAAGGTAGTATTTGCTAATAAAAAAAGGACGACCTTTAGAGTATCGTCCTCTGTGAAACAAGTGGCAAACCTGTTCGTTGTATGTCATTAGGTTTACCTTGAAATGAGTAATTATTCCAATTAACTTATAAAATTTTACAGGTGTATATCTGTATACATTCCTTACCTTTGCGAAACACTATCTGCAAAATATTCTTCTTTTAAAAGACTCATTCGCAATCGATCTACAAACATCCCGTTTCGTAGACGGTCTTGTCTTAAAATCCCTTCTTCTACATAACCTGCTTTCTTATATGAAGCAATAGCTCTTTTATTATCGATCTCTACTCTCAGCCAGATTTTATTAAGAGAGAGTTCACAAAAGCCGTACTTTAACATCTCATGCATAGCTGCAACACCATAGCCTTTGGCCCAATAACTCTTATCTCCAATCGCAATACCTAATTCGGCATGTTGATTCAATCGATCTATATTCTTTAAATCTACCCAACCAATATGTTTACCCATCTCGCTCATTATCGCTTTTTGCTCATAACCGTTATTCTTTGCTATACACTGATCTATCCAATTCCTTGTTTCTTCTATACTGAATGGCGGATATTTGTCAGGCATGTTAAGATGTTTAGTCACTTCTAGGTCTAAACACCATGCATAACGATCTTCAGCATCCCCGATCACTAATTCTCTAAGTTGGACGTTTGGAAGTACCTTTTGCATGATTTCACCTTTTTCTTTGTTTTTTCTTTTGAAAAGATTGTATGGATTTTGTATAACCTGATTTTTCAAAGAAAAGTTCTTTTCCTGGCTGAGCACCTATGAATAAAGACGTTGGGCTATGTTCAAATGCCAATTCCATCAAATGCTTGCCTATGTTGTTTCTTTGATAGTCTGGGCTTACAAGGATTTCAGTGATGGTTCCGAAGAAATAGCCATCTGTAAGAATTCGAACACAGCCAACGAGTTCTTCCTCATCCCAGGCTGTAATGTTCATTGTTTTTTGTAAAGCCTCTTTTGTAAACTGTTCATGGTACTCACCTGGCCATACAGTATTTACTAAAGATAGGAAACTTGAAACACACAAATCATGATTATCTAAAGAATATGTAATTCGTTTTTCTCCATCTTTATATTTCATGAAACACACTCCCTAAAAAGATCTAACTGGTGAAATGAGATGAAGATAATTTGATTTCTCATGTATGGATTCTATTACGATTGGTCTCATTGAGCCGTTAAATTTTATGTTGATCTCTCCATCTCTAATCGTATGTAACGCTTCCTTCAAAAAGTGACCATCGATCGAAATCTTAAAATTATCCTCGCCTGTCAAGTCCATAATTTCTTGTAATTCTTGAATGTGACCCATTTCTGAAGAGCCTGATGAGATGCAAAGTTTACCCTCTTTAATACTCAACGTGATCGTGTTGTTTTTCCATTCACCCGCAAACAAACAGGCACGATCCATTCCTTTTAAAAGAAGCTCTCTATTTAGAGTCAATACTGTAATTTGTTCGTTCGGAATGAGTTTGGATGTATTCGGATATTGGCCAGAAATTAGTCGAGAATATAAAGAAATATGATCTGTTTCAAATAGGATATATCCATCTGCTAATTGGATTTTTACGATTCCTGAATAATCACTGATTAGTTTTACAAGTTCATTCAGACTGGAGCTTGGAACAATATACGAGGTCTCTTCGGTTACCTGGACTTCTTTTATTATAGAAACTAATCGTTGTGAATTAGTCGCAACAGCCGTAAGCTGGTTGTTAGAAAACATAAAATGAACACCTGTAAGGACTGGTCTTGTTTCATTTTTGGCTGTAGCAAAAATCGTTTGATTGATGACCTCTTTTAAGTCATTTGCCTTCAGATGAGGAAGTTTGTTCCATCGATCTCAGGTAATTGTGGATAATCCTCCGCTCGAAATCCATTCAGTTGAGTAAAAATGTCTCCCGATTTAATCTTTACTACTTGCTTTTCGTCTACATCGATATGAACGACTTCTGGAAGCTTTCGAATGAGTTCTGTAAAGTACCGCGCTGAAACGACTGCATTACCTGTTTGATCTATATGGATATTTCCGGACGTTTCATCTTTAGAAATAATCCGTTTAACAATAATATCTGTGTTTGTACCGATGAGTGTGATCCCCTCTTCATTTCCTAGAACTTGAATGCCTGTTAGAATGGGAACAAGTGATTTTTGAGAAACAGCTCTTCCAACATCAGAAAGAGCTTTACTAAATACTTTTTGATCGACCGTGAACTTCATATGTAACGTGTCCTTCCTTGTTAATCTGTATGATTTTCATTAATATTCAGATTATTAGTTTAACACAAAATTCCATTTTTTAGATTCTTAAAAAACCCTTTCTGCTCATTGAGCAAAAAGGGCTATAACACCACTTATTTTACTTTTTCTGCTTTCTTCACGAGTGGAATATAGATGTCGATCTGTTTGTTTTCATGTCCATAACAGCGTTCATCATATAGCTCAAACTCTAATTTCCCATTATGCTCATATCCTGAATCTGGGAACCATTTGGAGAAGATTTCAACCCATGTTTGCTGGATCGATTGTACGAATTTCTCCTCTGAAGCTTTTGGAGTTGTAAAAACGGCATACTCCATCTCCGGAAAACTCCGATAGGACATTCCTTCTGGAGCAGGTGTCCCCTTCTCCACTTCCATTCCAATCATATAAACAAACTCACCGGTTGTCGTATTGTATTCTGTGCATAGCCCGAGTTCCTGGTTCTTGTTTAGAGGGCTTGGTATTTTTTCTCCTAATTTCTTTTGAATATAGTTCTCCCAAAACTTTGGAATATCTACATTATTCTGACCGTCCGTGTTGCGTGTTTTTAAGTCATACCCGATGATGTGGAAAGCTGGTTTTTTAATGATTTTCATTTCCATGTTCATTCCTCCTGTATAACGGTTCATATTCAGGTAAGCCCTTTGATGGAGAGAGACGGGATGAACGGATGCATTCCGGTACTCTCGCGGCGATCGGCCATACTGTTTTTTAAAAGCTCGGTTAAACGATTCATGATAATGAAACCCTAGATCAAAAGCGATATCGATCACTTTATCGTCTGATTGCAACAATCGCTTTGCCGCGTGTGAGAGTCTTCTTTTCCGCACATAATCCATAACAGATTCGCCGACTAGAAACTGAAACACCCTATGATAATGAAAAGGCGAGAAGCAAGCGAGCTCTGCAAGCTCCTCTAATGTAATACGGTTCTGCAAATTCTCTTCAATATAATCGAGTGTCCGCTGAATGCAAACTTCATAATCCATCTCCATCACCTACCTTACTTCCATCATATACACGAACATTTATTCGTTCTTAACCTTTTTTGCTAAGTTACCGTTTTATTTATTCTATATCGACAGAAGCAGCCCTGCTAATGAGAGTTAATTGCATGAGATTGAGCTTGCAATCCCTTGGTTTCGGCTGCTAATCCAGAAGTTTCGGCTTCCAATCCACGATTCGGTAATCGTCGCTATTCGCTATTGCCCCATAAAAAAGCTAGAACCACCAAACATGGTTCTAGCTGCATCACCATTTATTGAATGCCTACTGCGTTAAAGGCTTGGTTTACTGACGTTACCGCTTGTGACGAGGCTCCGTATAGGTCTGTTGCAGACTGGACGGCTGCCGCTCTCGCCTGACTGAAGTTTGAGGATGACGTTAAGTATACCGTGTTCATGCGATAGAAAATCGCACCTAGCTTGTCCCTTCCGATTCCGGTAACGGAAACGCCATAATGACTGCCGCCCTCGCTAAGAAGGTATGCTGCTTTATTGATGATTCCGCTGTTGATATGAACCCCTCCGTTGTCGCCTGTTCCTGTATAACGAACAGAATAGTGATCAGGATCTTGGTATTTTGCTGGATCAGACATGGAACGAAGAGCGTCTCCCACTACGGCAGGCGTATACACATCTTCACCAATCTCAAAGTCAGGATTTTTGCCGTTATAGTACTCTACTAATGTCCCAAAGATATCAGACATCGCTTCGTTCAATGCACCTGACTCGTTCTGATAGACAAGATCTGAACTCGTATCTGTTACGGCATGCGTCAGTTCATGAGCGACTACATCGATACCGCCAGAGAAGGCGATAAAGTTCGTGCCATCACCGTCTCCGTATACCATTTGTGAACCGTTCCAGAAGGCATTATTGTAATTTTTATTAAAGTGAACAGACGATTTAATCTGTGCTCCTCTATTATCATACGAGTTACGTCCGTATGTATTTTTATAATAATCGTAGGTTAAACCGGCAAAGTAATGAGCATCAACGACTGCTTGATCGTATGAACTGTCGAACACGTTGTCCGTTCCACTGTATAGTGTTCCAGGCAAGAATAATTCAGGAAGGAATGTACGGTTCTTCATATCATACGTGAAGATACCGTTTCCACGCGTATTATCTTGCATATAATACTTTCCGCTGGATAACGTAAGGTTCAGTGTTTTGGAATCACCTAGTACACCTTTTCCTGTTCCAGTCGTGTTCGTTCCTGTTACTTCGTGCATGTCGTTATAACGATTAAGGATCTCACCTGACTGTGCATCAATAAAATAGTTCCAGTTCCCTGGCTCAGGAGTTAAGTAATTTAAGTTTACAAGATACGCAAAATGCGCTTTACCTTCTTTCATCAATACGATTTTTTCCGCTTTTGGCTTTTTCTCATATTCCGGTTTTAGACCAAGTGCAGCAGTAGCGATGCCTACCGCTTTTTTCCCAGTGATCTGCTTTGCATTCGTCAATTTTGACTGCATGTCCATATTTGGAGCAACTTCACCCGAGACCACGGTAAGTTCACCGTTTTTATTAATGTGCGCCACTTGCGTATAACCCCAAATTGGAACACCTTTGTATTCTTGCTGAAGCCTTAGAACCGTATTCCCGTTTGCTTCTTTTGTACTCTCTACAATGGAGAACGAATCTTCTGCTGTTGAATTCCCTAGTTTGAAGATTGATTTATGACTGTTCACATAATCGAATAGTACCTTTTGTGCCGAGGCTTTTGATTTAGAAGATAACTTACCTGCTAGAAAAGCTGGAGTTCCAGATTCACTGGTTACTTTCACCTTTACTTGCTCTGTGGCAGCCATTGCTGATGGCCCGAACGCACCTGCGATTAATGTTGCCGCAATCCCCATTGCAACCCACTTCTTCTTTGTCATTGTCACGCCTCCAATTTCCTTTTATTTACTTTGTTTGCAACATCATATCACCTCTCAAACTCTATTTATATGAATTTTCAGAAAGTTAATTAGTTGTTACTAGAGTAAAAAATAGGAAATGAAATCATAGTGTCTGATGGCATATTTTCTTTGTAGTTCTTTTTTACCTAAAATTTGTTAAATAAAAAGAAGGAGATGTTCTAAAAAAATAGAATGATTTATATTATTAGATTAAGGAGGCATAACAGATGACTAACTCACTTTCCATATCAGCTGATCAACAAAAATTAATTGCCAATGCAACTCGCATCCAAATTATCCATTTGTTAAAGAATGAGGAATTAACGGCTAAAGAAGTTGCAGATAAACTGGGAAAAACAGCTGGTACGATTCATTACCACATCCAGCTTCTCTATAACGGAGGCATATTAGAACTTGTAAAAGAACAAAAGAAAGGCGGAATCATAGAAAAATACTACCGCTCTAAATCCACTCGTTTTGAATTAATTGACGAAGATAACACTAAACCCTCGTCTATTTCAACCAACCTTTTACTTGATGATGAAGAGAAGAAGCAGTTCCTAATAGAGTTAGAACAGCTTTTCGTTCGATGGGAAAGTCAAGTCACAAATGATAGCACTAAAAAAGAATATAAGGTCTATTGCACGTTTCAGGTGAATGCGTAATGAGGAAACTAAACAGCGAGTGGAAATTTCCCGCCCTATTGTTATCTGCGGTGGGTATTTCATATATTGGTGACTTTATCTACTTAGTTTCTTTAAATTTATTTATCTTTGCAAAAACGGAATCTGTTGCAGCAGTTGCTGGTTTATGGTTAATCGGCCCTCTAGCTGGAATCGTGACAAGCTTGTGGTCAGGCAGCTTGATCGATCGATTAAATAAAAAAACAATCATGATGATCACTGATATTATGCGCGCGCTACTCGTTGCCTGTATCCCCTTCTTAACAGAATTGTGGATGATTTATATGATCTTGTTTGCCGTTAGCCTCTGTAGTTCATTCTTTAATCCAGCATCTTCAGCCTACACCGTTCAACTCGTACCGAAAGAAAAACGGCTGCGCTATAATTCAATTTCTTCTGTTCTAACGACTGGCGCACTTGTTATCGGACCAGCTATTGCTGGGGCACTCGTCCATTTTGGTTCATATAACTTTGCGATCTGGTGTAATGCTGGTTCATTTCTTTTATCAGCATGCATTCTTTCTTTTCTACCAAGTTTATATGATAAACAAACAGATTCTTCTTCCAGTTCTAACAAACTAAACATAATGATTGATGACTGGCGAATAGTAGGTGACTTTCTAAGAAAACAACGATTGTTTTTAGCTACCTACATCCTTTTTCAATTAATCATGACCTTAGCTGTAGCTCTAGATTCTCAAGAAGTCGTTTTCACACAGACCATTATTGGGCTTACAGAAAGTCAATATAGTTTGCTTGTGAGTATAACTGGAATTGGCTATTTAACCGGATCTTTACTTCTCGCTGTAATGGCTAATAAATTTCCTGTTCCCTACCTTATTGGCTTTGCTTCCACGCTTTTTAGTTTAGGGTATGGAATTTATGCCTTCTCTCATTCATTCTTTTCCGCATGTATAGGTTTTATTATTCTAGGTTTCTTTTCATCATTTGCTAACACCGGATTCCAAACTTTTTTCCAACAAAGTATTCCGTCTAACAAAATGGGAAGAGTTGGAGCTACGTTAGGGTTTTTTCAAAGTATAAGTCTTATCGTTATCATCCTATTTGCTAGTTTCTTAAGTGAGTGGTTAAATGTTAAAGAAGTTGTCATCGGAATATCTCTATTCATCATCTGTTTTGCCGTAACACTTAATGTGTTAATGTACTTTTATCACAATAAAAAAGAAAATTATCATAAAGATGCAAAACAAAAAAAGCTAGCACATTAATTAGTGCTAGCTTTAGATTAATAGATTGTAATTGATTTTATGCTCTCATGAAGCAGTAAGTCTTGTGGTTTTTTGAGTTTTGGATAACCTGTCGTTCTCTCACTGATCACTGTTGGCAAAAACCAAGTTGCTTGAAGTGCTGTCATTCCTGCTTCTGTAGCACCTCTTAATTCGTAAGATCCACCGTCACCAATAAATACTGATTCTTGCGGTATTACACCAAGCTTTTCACAAGCCAGTTGATAGATTTCTTTTTGCGGTTTCGCTACTCGTACCTCATAGGAGAAAATCACTTCATCAAAGTAGTCTGGCAGTTCAGTTGTTTCCCAGGCAACCACTTCTTCTGGAGCAGCATTTGAGATCAGACCGAGCTTCAGGCCATTAGATTTTAAAGTTTGAAGCAGTTCTATCACTTGAGGATCGATCTCTTGAAAAGGAATGCTCTTAGCTGACAATCTTTCTAGGTGAACGTACTCAATAGCTTCTACGTTTGGTGTAATCCCTTGTGAATCTAAAATATCTCTTAACACACTCTGGTGATCTGGAAACGTTCCATTCATTCTAAGCTCTCTTCTTAGATCCCACTCTGCTTTAAAAATATCTTTATCTAATCCTAAAGGTTCGATAGAATACTTGGCTTTCTTATATCCATCTTTCCATTCCGTAATCAACGTTTCATACAGATCAAAGAAAACTGCTTTAACCAAGGTTTCTCCCCCTATTAAAAAATCTTTGCATATACACTAGTATCTCGAAGGCTTGTTGTTGAACCAATCTCCAATGAATCATTGCGTAGAATACCTTCCAATGTAAATCCTAACCGTTCAGGGATGGCTGCACTTTTCGTATTACGTGTGTCACAACGGATCTCAACCCTTCGTGCTTTAAGCTCCTTAACAGCAAA
Source organism: Fictibacillus nanhaiensis (assembly GCF_049537595.1). Classification (GTDB taxonomy): domain Bacteria; phylum Bacillota; class Bacilli; order Bacillales; family Fictibacillaceae; genus Fictibacillus; species Fictibacillus nanhaiensis_F. The sequence goes on along the minus strand of NZ_JBMULM010000002.1, from coordinate 480,834 downwards.
ATCAGTAATTCCATTAACGGCTTCTGTCATATATCCTTTTCCTGCATAGCGAGTATCAATCCAATATCCAATCTCAAACTTTGGAATTTCCCAATTAATACGGTGTAATCCTGATGAAGCAATCAAGTTCCCGCTGTCCTTTAAAAATACGAGCAATCTTAAATCTTCCCTGCTTAAAAACTTCAAATGCGCTTCCCGAATATTAACTTCTACATCTTCCTCTGTTTGATCAAAATGGGCAAAAGGTAGCCAAGGCTTTAATTCATCTAGTGAAGCATGAATAGCTTCAAACATCGCTTTGCCATCTCCAGGCTTTGGCATACGAATTAGTAGTCGATCTGTTGTAAATTCAGTTGGGAAATTTATTAAAATTGGTTTCAAAGTGTACCTCCGAGTATCTGTTAGGTAATGTGAGTAAGTTTGTCAGGGTTTACTACCCAATATATCGTTTGTATTAAGTCATTCTTAATCTGTAAGGACAGAACACCAAATACTTGTTGTTCCACATACAGTACAATGCCTGGTTCGCCGTTAACATTCGTATATTTGAATGAAAAGTCTTCCGTTGTTTTTGCCATGATTCCCATATAGAAGCGTGAGATCCGCTCTGCTCCAAGGATTGGAACGAGAGCAGCTTTTATTTTCCCTCCACCATCTGAAATGAGCTTTGCATCTACGGCAAGCAGATTTAATAGATTACTTACATTTCCTGAAACTACTGCTGCTACGAACTGTTCAGTTAGTGCGGAAGCTTTTGGAGGTGACATCGTAGAAGTAGTATGATTGCCTATCGCCTTTTTTGCACGGTGAAAAATTTGTCTGCAGTTTGAACTACTTTTTCCGACCATTTCTGAGATAAAACGATAATCATACTCTAGAACTTCACGAAGTAAAAATACAGCACGTTCCGTTTCTGATAGCTGCTCTAATAAAAGTAAATATGCGGTAGAAAGAGATTCTTTCATTACATATTGTAACGCTGGGTCTTCTTTATTCTCTGCTAATAAAGGCTCTGGAAGCCAGGGTCCTACATATGTTTCTCGTTGTTTACGAGCAGACCTAAGCAGATCCAAACAGCGATTCGTGACGATTTTACAAAGATAAGCTTTTGGGTTCTGAACAAGATCCATTTCTTGTTCACTCCAAGTAATATACGCATCTTGCACGATATCTTCCGCATCTTGCACACTTCCTAGCATTCTATATGCTAATGAAAACAAGAGGGGTTTATATGTTGTAAATAGAAGCTCAGTTTGAACATCATTCATCCATTAAGCCTCCTTTCGCAAACGATTTAATCCTATATTTTGTTCAATAGCTTTTGCTGCTCTTTTAGCACTAGCAAATGCTGCGTCCACCAACATTTCTCCATGTCCTGCACCGTCTCCTGCAATGTAGAGTCCTGGTATTTCAGGTATACTCGGACCAAAATATTGAGTGTCTTTGATGCTGATCATATCTTGCACCACTATCATTCTTGGTAAAAACTGTTGAGCTACAAGTTCTTTTCTCCACTCCGGCTGCATGAGATCAAGAATACTTTCAAGCTCTTTTCTATGACAATCTGCACTGCCCTCTTTATTAGTTCCTAAATATTTAATTAATTGAATAACATTCTTCCCATCCTCGCTTAATGAGCACGCTCGAGAGTGATTAGAGAACAGAATATGCTGATCAATTCCTATCGCAAAATGATGATTTAATTTAGGGAGTCTTTTCAAAGCTACGTCTAGGCATGCAGCATATACGGGAGAAGCTTGTTGACTCCACTTTTCTAGCAATGTCCCTACTGCATTCTTCACCAATTTCATTGATTGCTCAGATCCTATTGTTAATAGTACATTTGAAACTTCGAAGGTATCTCCATCTGAACAGAAGAGTTGATGTGTAATTCCATAATCAATAGAAGAAATCTTCTTGTTTGTATAAATGGTTACTCCAGCAGTCAAAGCCTTATTGCGAAGACTTTCAACGATGGATTGCCAACCATTGTTTACATAGAGGACTCCTTTCAGACCTAGTTGAACTTGTTGGATAGCTGTATTCGCTAATAGTTGATCGTAATCTATGCAATATGTTGATGTTCTGGTCAATGCGTAAAAGATGTTACGGACCATAGGATTTTTAATTTCTTTCTCAGCCCATTCTCGTAAACTCATATGAGGGATCGATGCAGCGTCAATCGTTTTAAGCTTTAACATCACTCTTACCAATTCCGTCTTGTTAGACCATGTTAAAAGTTTTGTTTTGACCATTGCACCTAATGATCCGGGCAGTTCAAAAAGTTTATCATTCCAGACCGCGTATCCATTGGTATCAGGAACTGCCCCAGATACATTTACTTCTAACTCATTTAAAATCTCTTCAGCCGCTCCCCCTCTATATAATGCATGCCCACCTAAGTTAAATAGTGCTCCGTTTTTTGAGATGGTTTGTGCACGACCTCCTAATTGGCTAGCTTTCTCTAGTACTAAGACAGACTTTCCTGCTTGTGCTAAATATACGGCAGAAGTTAAACCGGCTATTCCGCCACCAACAATCGCCACATCAAATGTATTCATGTATAATCACCACTTTCTGATTTTACAAACATGACGATACTGGCGTTTGTTTTGTGACAGAAATCTGTATTTTGTTTACATAGAATATCAAGGGGTAATGGTTTTATAAGGTGACATTTTCATTCAAGTTGCCAAATCTGCAAGAAAGGAGATCAACGTGATGTTATATACCAAGATTCTGGTTGCTTTTGATGGCTCTGAAGGAAGTTACACCGCTCTACACAATGGTAATGAGATTGCACGGCATACAGGGGCTGAGTTAACGTTACTTTATGTGACCAATGAAATAGTTCTGCCATTGTATGGTGGCGTACATCCAGGCGGAGTAGCGAGTTCAGCAGTAGAAGTAAGAGAAGCAGAAATTTTGGAGCAAAGTCATGGTGAAGAAATCCTAAACAGAGCGTTAGGACGTGTGGATCATCAAATAAAGACAACGACAGCCATTTTGCATGGTGACCCGACTACTACCATTTGTGGTTATGCGGATAGCCATAACATCGATCTCATCGTCATTGGTAATCGTGGCCATAGCGGATTTAAAAAACTATTCTTAGGAAGCGTTAGTCAAAAAGTTGTTTCTAACGCACATCAAACTGTACTTGTTTCTAAATAACAATTAATTCGTTTAAGGAGCCCCCTCTTTAAAAGATGGGCTCCTCTATTTTATTCGACCATTTCAGACACTGTTTTGAACGTATAGCCCTTTGCCTTCAAATCCGTAATGATACCTTTAACAGATTCCATCGATTCTGTGCGGCTGTCATACATCACGTGCAGCAGGATGATTGAGCCAGGCTGAATATTTCGACTCACATACTTCACTATTTTTGTAGAATCAGATGCTATTTCTGGGTATGTTTCCGGCTCAATGTTCCAAAGGATTGTCTTTCGATCATGTTTATCTAAGTAGTACGGCAGTCCGATCAATTTTTTCCCATATGGTGGGCGAAAGTGAATCTTCCCCTCGTATCCTGCTTTTCGAATCAGCTTATCTGTTGACTCAATCTCATTACGAATATAAGACGGTGTTTTCAAAACCATTCGTTCATGAGAATAAGAATGGTTTCCAAGCTCATGTCCTTCTGCCACTATTTCTTTTGCTTCTTTCAGGTTCTCTTCAATCTCCCTGCCAGTTACAAAAAAAGTAGCTTTAACGCCCTCTTCTTTTAAAATCGACAAAATTTCATCGGTGTTATCTGTTGGGCCATCATCAAATGTTAAGGCAACTACTTTTTCAGCAGTATCTGCACTTGTTACTAAACCTCCAAAAAATTGAAAGTCTCTCGAACTGCTTAACTTTAAACCGCTGTACGCCAATCCGATCAATAGGAAGATCGCCACGCTTACGTATATGACTATTTTCTTCATTCATTTCTCCTCATTTATGTATAGAACTATTTGTAGGTATGAATTAATAAGAATACCAAAAACTCGTTAAATCTGTCGTAACTGAGCTGTAACCATTTTGACGCAGCATAGCTGTAATATTACCCCGATGATAGGCACCATGAGTCGTGATATGCAGCAACATCTCAGAGATACTCGTCTCTCTTCTTCCCGCCCATGGCGTATCAAGAATTAGCTCTTTGTCCAAATCGACTCCATTGTTAAGAAATTCACTATATTGATTGGTTAATTCGTTATACATCGTAATGATCTCCTCAATACTCTTTGTATCTGACTCTACTTTTTCAATCTCGAGTGCATCTGCCATACTAGTCCCTGAAATGATATGAAACCAAAGCTGATCAACGATGTACATATGTGAAACTACTTTCGAGATGGATGGGAAAACACTCTGCACTGTCTGATGATACACTTCATTTCCAAGTTCTGATAACCGATGGAATAACTCCTTGTTCGCCCAAACGTGATAATCGTACATTTTCATAGCATGATGTGTCATAATACCCTCCCTATTTCTCATTCTTACTTCTTTGCCTATTTTCGACAACACGACAAAATTCCCTCTAATTTTCAGAATTAGGAAGGAACTGGGATTGTTTTGAAGAATTTTTTAATAAGACATTATGCTGGTATGAGGAGAACACATGATGAATCATTTCGAGCACGAGATATAAAACGGCTATTACCCTAGAGGACCTCCAACAAAATAGATAAATTCATTACTTAAAGATAAACTTTTGGAGGTGCACGTATGAAACGTGATGTAGATTTTGAAATGTATATTAAGGAAGTTAACAAACCATTCTCAGGGTGGGATTTTTCATATATAACTGAATCTGGTCGGATGGCAAGTGGAATGCTTTCTTGGTCATATGGCAGTATGGTGACCCCTCTCATTGGAAAAGTGTCATCGATGCTTGACATGGGCACTGGAGGTGGAGAGCTTTTGTCCAAGCTTCAACCGTTTCCTGCAGTAGTTTGTGCAACAGAAGGATATCTGCCAAACGTCCCAATCGCAAGAGAACGTCTTGAACCTCTTGGTGTAAAAGTGTTTCAAATCGGTGATGATGATCTTCTTCCTTTTGAAGATCATACGTTTGACCTTATCATTAATAAACACGAATCCTACTCTCCACTTGAAGTGAAACGCACATTAACGGATGGTGGAATCTTTCTCACACAACAAGTTGGCGGTTCGGATTGTGCTGAGATTAACACATTGCTTGGGTATCCAATCAATGATGAGTTCTCACATTGGAATTTGCGTTTTGCTGAAAATGAACTGCGAGAAAATGGATTTGAACTTTTAGAAACTAAAGAAGAATTTCCTGTTCAGCGCTTTTATGATATTAGTGCCTTGCTCTATTATTTAGATGCAATACCTTGGCAGGTACCAGAGTTCCAACTCGAAGATTCTGTAGAAAAGCTGCATCACATTCATGAACTGATCCAAATGAATGGATACTTTGAAGTGAAACAGCATCGTTTTCTAATAAAAGCGAGGAAAAAATAAGGAAAGTTAAAAAGCTGGCACAGCAATCGTTCGCTTTGAACGCGCTGAGCCAGCTTTTCTTGACAATGTTCTGTTGGATTGTTTGGAAGATAGAGCTTTACTGTCCAGTTCATTCAAAATACTGTCCAGTTTTCTAAATTTACTGTCCACTTTTGAGGTTTTACTGTCCACTTGTCTTCATTTACTGTCCATTTTCAACATTTTACTGTCCACTTATTCAGAAACTACTTCTGAACACTGGTTACCATCCAGCCTTTTTCATCGACCCACTCAAGGTTAACCGTGTATTTTTCATTTGGCTGTTTATTCGGACTGACTTCTGCAACTGATTTCTGTGGGCCACCACCATTTGCGATTTTCCACACCGTCATGTTTTCATCAAGACCTGTAGCCAGACGAATCGCTTTTAGTTTTTCATTCCAGTCTACACTGCCTTCATCATAACTTGATGTATGAGGTCCTGTTTGAGAAGTACCAATTGGTTCGTTTAGAACTGGTTTGTCACCTGAAGCTTGTTGTTTTTTCTTTTCCGCTTCAGCTTTTTCTGCTTTTTCCTTTTTATCTGCTTCTTTTTCAGGATCTATGCCAATTTCTTCAGATGGTTCTTGTTTCTTGGTTTTCTCCTTGTTGTTTGGTTCTTTTTCTTCACGTTCTTCTTCATAAGCACTTTCGTTATCAGGCTGAAGTTTTACCACTTTATGTTTTGGTTCTTTATTTGCTTCCTCTTTCTTTGGCTCTTCTTCACTGCCCATCAGCAGCGCATCTTTTGGCAAGAATAATAACGCTAAAAGAACAGCTCCTAACGCACTGTATAATACAATATTTCTCTTGTTTGACTTCTTGCGTTCTGATCTTCTCATCTATTACAATCACTCCTTCATATCAAACGTTCCCTCTCGTGATAAAACAAAACAAAAAGAACTCTAATAAAGATTAGAGTTCTAACATTTAAAACTTTTATATACTCAACATTAATTATTCGAAGGGATTCACTAAAAATTTGAGGGTGACCAAAGATTTCAGAAGTTTTTGCCAACACAAGTTATGTATTATACCTCTAATACAACAGCCATTTCTTTTCCAAATCTATCACCCTTATCAACAAACCCTAAGCTCTCATACAATTGATGAGCACCCTTATTCTCAGGATGATAACCCACTACAATTACATTAGCATCTAATAAAGTCTTCATTTCTTCAATCATCAACTGTGTTGCGATCTTGCCAATACCTTTTTTCTGGTAATTTTTATCGATCATAATTCGATAGATCCAATACCCATCCAATTCTTCTTTCATGGAGTTGAACATAAGAAATCCAACTGTGTTACCTTCCAATAGAATAGCGTAAGGCTTTAAGGTTGGTTCAAATTTTGATTGAGCGATAGAAACGGCGTTAGGTTCAATATGGCTCACTTGATCATCTGCTACTTCTAAAAAGCAGCATTCGTACCAATTTTCTGCGTTCAGTTCTGCGATCGTCACTTGTTTTTGTGTCATAAGTTCTCCTTTGATTGTAAGTTACATTTCCAATTTTACCATAATATCTCATTTAATGAAGATATAGAATCTAATGATAGCTCAAACGTGATAAAAAACAGTGTCTTCCCATTACTGAAGACACTGCATTTCGTTTAAAGTTAGGCTACGGACTTTTCTTGTTTTGCGGCGAGCTTTTTCATATCAAAACGGACTAGTATGGATACGATGAGCGCAACTATAAACAATCCAGAAAAGAATGTTAAACTGTTCGCGTAAGAACCTGTTGTGTCCTTAATCCACGCAGCGAATAATGGACCTGCAAGACCAGCTGCTGCCCAAGCCGTTAGAATATAACCATGAATCGCTCCAACCTGTTTCGTTCCAAATAGGTCACCAATGTAGGCTGGAATCGATGCGAAACCTCCACCGTAACACGTATAGATAACAGCGAGCATCACCTGAAAAAGAATGGATGATGACGTTTGTGGCAACATGAAAAAGAGAGCGATCTGCAAAACGAAAAATGTCGTATAAGTATTAGGTCGCCCGATGTAGTCTGAAATGGATGCCCATCCAATTCGACCAAAACCGTTGAACAATCCTAAAACGCCCACTAGTGCCGCAGCTTCAGCAGTTGTTAATCCAATACTCTCTTCAGCAAGAGGTTTTGCGGCAGAAAGAATGGCGATACCACATGTAACATTAATGAATAGCATGATCCACAAATAATAAAAACGGCGTGTTTTTACAGCTTCGTTTGCTGTTAGTTGTGAGAGGTCTTGTTTAATTTTCACTTTTCCGCTCTCTACATTCTCTTTAAACCCAGCAGGAAGCCATCCTTCTTCTGGTTTTTCCAAATAAAGAGAGGACAATGTCATTACAGCAAAGTAAGCAATTCCTAAAATGTAGAATGTGTTTGCAATACCAACAGATTTAATAAGTACGTCCATAATAGGAGAACTGACCGCTGCTGCGAAACCAAATCCCATGATAGCAAGTCCTGTTGCTAGCCCACGACGATCGGGAAACCATTTGATCAGTGTAGAAACAGGTGCAATATAACCTACTCCAAGCCCGATTCCACCAAGTACACCATAAAAGATATAAAGCATCGTTAACGAGCCGATATTGACTGCAAGACCAGATCCAGCAATTCCTAATCCAAAGAAAATGGCTGCAAGCAAACCTGCTTTCTTTGGACCATGTTTTTCAACAAAATGTCCTAAAAAAGCTGCAGACAAACCTAAGAATAGGATGGCGATACTGAACGTCATCTGCACTTGTGAAGCTGTCCACCCAAATTTCTCGATCAGTGGATTCGTGAAGTTGCTCCAAGCATATACCGATCCAATAGAAATATGTATTCCTACCGCTGATAAAGCAATGAGCCACCGATTTTTAGACTTTTTCATCCTTATTTCCCCCCTATAAAGTTAATAAAGTTAAACATTCATGAAACTTACCCTAATGTAAGGCACAAAAAAAGACAACATTCAAAAGTACTTATTTTTTCAAATAAGTCCATTGTAGAATGTTGCCTAAAAGCTCTACATACTCGTGCAGAGCGTCCATTCATCATCAAAAGTAGAATAGAAAAAGTACAGATCGTGTATTTTCTCCATTACTTCTCACATTAGTTGTAAGCGTTTTTATAATATCAAATCGTTGCGTTATTCGCAACATAATTTTTTGACTTTTTAGATAATAGCCGGGTGATATGAATTTCTTCGCGATCGACACATTTTAATTTACATAGTTTAATCAGATAACTGGAAAGAAATTTGTCTTTTATTTTTGTGTATTGGTTTGGGTTTTCCCATAGATCGCGAAATACTTCGCACAATACTTGTTCAGCCACACGCTTATCACCAGTAATTCGGAGGGCAACTTGATATAATAGTGTGCTATATGAATCGACCATTTGTTTTAAGGCACTAGAATCCTTATGTAGCAATCTGGTCAATATTGTGCTATCAAGGTCATGTCGTATGTTCATTTCAGCAACACCCTCCTGTTACTTCCTTTGTTAATTTCCAATTCCCATAAATTAAAGGTGTTAAACATTGAATACAACACTTGTCCAATATTCATATATATTTTGTACAACAAAAAACAGCACTTGAATTTCAAGCACTGTTTTAATTAACACTTATTTTTTTAGATTTTTCTCTACTGAATATTTTATACCTGCAACTGTTCCTATCCCAAGAAGTGCGTATTTTAATCCGACTAATGTAGCTTCTGGTGTAGCAGCCCCCGCTTCCCAAAAGGCATAAAGAACGCCTAGGACAACTGCAACAATGGGGATATACTTGTTCGAAAAACGATCCGTATGACGAATGGCATATAAAACCACAGCTAAACCAATGTACGGTGCAAAATCGGTCATAAAATCCATGATTTCCACCCCAATCGATAAAATTTGTATAGCTAATACAAATTTTATTAAAACTTGGATGAAAATAGACCGTTACGTAAAAATATTATCTCCATGTAGCTTTTTCGATTGCAGTGTCACATTGATTGAATAAACTTCTCACTAAATCACCAGCAGACCTTACTTGCGCTAGAGCACATGCTTGACCAGCCCACATGGACATCATTTCTTTATTTCCTTGATTAGCTGCTTCTCTTCTAATATCAGACGTTAACATATGCTGCAGTGGATAAGGAGGCAAATCACGAATATGACTCTCTAAGTCTATCATCATCTTATTCTTAAAGCCTCTCGCACTTTTTCCAGAGAAAACTTTTGTTATTTTCGTGTCAGTATCACGACTAGATAGGATGGTCTGTTTGTGAATGGTATTTGCTCCGCTCTCTTTAACTGTCAAAAATGCTGTGCCCAGCTGAACAGCTGAGGCACCTAAAGTTAGTGCTGCTGCCATTCCCCTACCATCCATGATGCCCCCCGCTGCCACAACCGGACATGAAACAGCGTCTACTACTTGTGGAACAAGAGCCATCGTGCCGATCATAGATTCACTTTCACCATTTAAGAATGTACCTCTATGCCCGCCTGCCTCAGCACCCTGTGCAACGATAAGATCTACACCATTGGATTCAAGGTGAATCGCTTCTTTAACAGAAGTTGCCGTTGCGATAACAACCATTTCTAATGCATGTAAGTCTTCTACTAATCTTTTAGACGGCGCATTAAATGTAAAACTAACTATTTTAACGCCCGCTTCGATCACGGTGGCGAGCTGTTTCTTAAATAAATTCTCCACATCTGGAATGTCATGAACTTCAGGTATTCCAAGTTTTGAACGGTATGTATTCAAGTGTTGCTGCATCGCTTGAATAGCTTCCTCGTCCATTTTATGTGTCTCGGGCTCGGGGAGAAACAGATTCACAGCAATGGGAGATCGTGTGAGTTGCTGAATATTTTTTAAAGCCGTTTTAATTTGTTGAGGACTCATATATCCTGCACCAAGTGTTCCTAATGCTCCTGCTTCACTTACTTCTGCTACTAATTCAGGTATTGTTGGGCCACCCGCCATACCCGCTTGTATGATTGGATATTTAATATTGAGCATGCTGCAGATCATACGTATCTTCCTCCATTTCCTGCTTTTTAAATAGCATAACAAAAAGATAGAGCTCTAGTCTGTTTCGACTAAAGCTCTTCCCTCCATTAAACTGCAATTTTTCTATTTTCGTACATCTCCTGAATGGCTTCTTCACTTTTACCTTCGTCAAACTCATTTTCACTTTTAGATACCACGATCGTTGCAATTCCGTTTCCGATTAAGTTTACAATGGCACGCGCTTCACTCATGAAACGGTCAACTCCTAATAGAAGTGCCAACCCTTCAACAGGAATGACTTGCATAGCCGTTAGCGTAGATGCAAGGACGATGAACCCACCACCTGTAACTGCGGCTGCACCTTTAGACGTTAGCATCAATACAGCGATAATGGTTAATTGCTGGGTTAGACTGAGATCGATGCCAAATACTTGAGCTAAAAATACGACTGCCATCGAGAGGTAGATGCTTGTTCCGTCTAAGTTGAAAGAATAACCGGTTGGTATAACAAGACCTACAACAGATTTCGAGCATCCGAACTTCTCCATCTTGTTCATCATTCGTGGCAGAACCGATTCTGAAGAACTTGTTCCGAGTACGATCAAGAGCTCTTCTTTTATAAATTTCAAATACTTCCACAAACTGAATCCATACATCTTACAAATCAGGTTCAACACGATAAAAACAAAGAAGAACATCGTCGTATACACCGCGATCATTAACTTACCGAGCGGTACGAGTGACTCTAGTCCATAGTTTCCTATTGTAAACGCCATCGCACCGAACGCTCCAAGTGGCGCAGCTTTCATGATATAACCGACGATCTTGAAAAAGACGTTCAGCAACTTTTCAAAGAATTCGATAATGATCTTTCCGCTGTTTCCGAGTGCCGTAAGTCCAACACCAAACAGAATGGAAAAGAATAGTACTTGCAGAATATCACCTTTAGCAAATGCATCAACCATGTTGCTCGGAACGATATGTGTAACGAATTCGATCCAATCGATCTTACCGCCTTCTTCAGACGTGTATTGTGACACATCACCTTTCTCAAGCTTATCAAAGTCTAAGCCCGCACCTGGTTTTAACACGTTAACAACGATCAATCCAATAACAAGTGCGAGCGTCGTAACAATTTCAAAGTAGATGAAAGCTTTCCCTCCAACTTTACCTACCTTTTTCATGTCACCCATTTTAGCGATGCCTAGTACGATCGTTAAGAAGATAATGGGTGCGATCACCATCTTCACAGCATTAATAAATGTATCTCCTACAGGTTTCATCTGTTTCCCAAAATCTGGCCAGAAGAGTCCCACTAGTACACCTACGGCGATAGCCGTTAAAACCTGAAACGTTAAGTTCTTAAATAACCTTTTCATTGTTCTTCTCCTTTCGAGTTTGAAAATGAATTTTTAGAAAGTTAAATTGTCTGGGGTCTGACCCGGGGTCAGACCCCAGACAATTTCCATACAATTTAACAAGCCAAAGAAAAACGCTACCATTTGTAAAAACAATGATAGCGCTTCCATTAATTTATTAGAATATTAAGAACTTATTGGACGTTTTGGTCTTTTTGGTCTTCAACTATTTTTTAAGAAGATATCGATTGACAGGTCGTCCGACCGTACCGTACTGAATATCCATTTGAATCGTTCCGTTCTTTACTAAATATTCAAGATATCTTCGTGCTGTCACTCGTGCGATGCCTATTCCTTCTGCTACCTCTTCTGCCGACTTCGCCTCAACCTGCGATTTTATAAAGCTTGCGATCTGTTTAAGCGTCAGTTCGTTCAACCCTTTAGGAAGCTCCGCCGTAACAGGAACATCACGTATCTCAGAATAGAAAAGATTATCTAGATCTTTTTGCGTAACTGTTCCGGATGGTGACACGGTAGAATGATACGTTCGATATTTGTTTAAGGCTTTTTCAATACGCTCAAAAGTAAATGGTTTGATAATATAATCGAACGCGCCGTTCTGCATCATAGAACGGATGGTCTCTAAGTCGTTGGCAGCTGTAATAATGATAACGTCTACCTGAATCTTTTCCGCTCGTATCTGCTGAAGTGTTTCAATCCCATCCTGCTCTGGCATGTAGATATCGAGTACGACGAGATCTGGCTTATGCTTTCTTATACGTTTCAATCCTTCTGTTCCATTTGATGCTGTATCGATTACCTTAAATCGCTTTACTTTTTCAATAAACGCTTTGTTTATCTCTAAGACCATCGGATCGTCTTCAATCAACAGAACCTTTATCTCAATCATCCTCTTCACCTCTACCATTCATCGGAAATACTATTACAATACTTGTTCCCTGGTTTTCTTCAGATGTTACTTCTATGTCTCCGTTACCTTTTTCTACAATCTGACGAATCAGGTACAACCCGATTCCAGACCCACTATTTCCTTTTGTCGTATATCCTCTTTCAAACATATGCTGCTGGACTTCCTGACTCATTCCGCATCCGTTGTCCTCGACCAAAATCGCACAAGCCTCGGAATCCTGGGCGATGGAAACATCAATCCTGCCCTCATGAACTCCTTTTAGAGCGTCATACGCGTTCTCTATCAGATTACCAATGATCGTTACAAAATCATGCTGATCGAGTTGATCTGGGAACGTTTTAAGTGAGCTCTCATTATCAATATCCACTTTTATTCCGAGTTCTTTTCCGCGTCCAACTTTGCTTAACAATAGACCTGCAAGACTCTCGTTCTTGATCCTTTGATTTAAAAACCGAGTGAGTGAACCTTTTTCTTCTGATATCTGAAAAACATACTGCATCGCTTTTTTCAAATTGCCTAACTGAAGAAGCCCTGCGATCGTATGAAGCTTGTTCATGTGCTCGTGGTTCTGAACTCGTAGTGCCTCTACAAATGCTTTAACACCTGTCAGTTCTTCAGCCATCTTTGCAACTTCTGTTCTATCCTGGAAAATAGCGACAGCTCCAACGATCTTGTTATTTACTTTTATCGGCACTCGGTTACTCATGATCACTTTTCCACTTACTCGAATTTCTTGATTATAAACAGGACGACTCAGTTCTATGATCTCTGGAAGACGCGTATCTGGTATTACTTCACGAATCTGTTTTCCGACAACGTCACCCCTGACTGAGAATATACTTTTTGCTTTTTCATTAAAGATCGTGATGAGTTCCTCTTTATCAATTGCGATTACACCTTCATGCATAGAGTGGAACGTTGCTGTTCTCTCTTCGAACATTCGGACGATCTCGTGTGGTTCTAAATAAAACATCTGCTGTTTAAGATGACGAGCTAGCAGATAGGAACCGATCACACCGAACGAGAGAACCAATAATAGAATAAGAGTCATCTCATCTGTCAGGTCATGAAACACTTCGTAGTAACCTGGTATCACATGACCGACCACAACAACCCCGATCTGCTCTAGCTCATCATTTTTGATGGGAACAAATGCCCTTACAGCTGTACCCATCTCTCCCTTTGCTTTCGAAATAAACGTGTGGTCAGCAAAGGCTGCTCCTTCATCACTCCCTTTAGACACCGTACCAATCATGTCTTTAACAGGATGAGAATATCGGATATGATCCATGTCCATGACCACGACATAATCTGCTTCATTAATGACTCGTATCTTTTCAACGACTGGTTCTATCTCATTCCAACCCTTATTTATCTGAATGTATTTCTTCACTTCGGGAAGCTGTGCCACGGTGCGTGAAGTAATCATTGCCCGCTTACCAAGCTCTTCTTCCTGAATATCGAGGATCTTACCAATAATGACGACACCTCCGATTAGGATGGCATAGAGCACGATTCCAAACGTTAGGATCATGATTTTTGTTCGAATGGGTAATCGTTTCATCGTCATTTACTAGCAACCTCCTTTTCATTGTCACTATTGTATCATTTCAATTTCAATATGTTAGACTATTTAAAAAAGTAACGGATTTGGGGTAATTCATGGATGAAATCTTTCATTGGGATCGCACTGATACTGATAGCGGGTTTAGGAGTATCAATCTGGATTGGTTTTCATACAAAAATGGCCGAAGGAACACTTCCCTATGATGATGATCAAAAAGGCATACAGGACCAAGTTGTCATCAAGTTTAGTCACGTGGTTGCAGAGAATACTCCTAAAGGACTTGCTGCACAGCGTTTTGCAAAACGGATAAACGAGAAATCTAATGGTCAGATTAAAATTGAAGTGATTCCAAACGGTGGACTCTACTCCGATCAAGAAGAACTTGAAGCGCTGCAGCGTGGTGATGTGCAGATGATCGCACCTGCTACGACAAAGCTAAGCACATTTTCACCTAAATGGCAGGTTCTTGATCTTCCTTATGCCATGCCTACTCGTGAAAGTATTATAAAGGCGTTAAACGGAGACATTGGGAACACGTTGCTTCAATCACTAGAAGAGAAAAACATGAAAGGCCTTACGTTATGGATCAATGGATTTAAACAGATTACAACAAACGACGGGCCTGTCGTTCACCCTAATGATCTAAAAGGGCAAAACCTGCGAATCATGCCTAGTTCTGTGCTTGAGAATCAATTTGATCAAGTTGGAGCTAAAGCAGTTGGATTGGATTTTAACGATACGTACCGATTATTGGAATCTGGAGAATTAAACGGTGAGGAGAACACGATCTCTAACATCTATTCTAAAAAATTCTTTGATGTGCAAAGTCACCTTACGATAAGCAATCATGGATTTTTAGGGTATGCTGTAATCATGAATGATGAGTTTTGGAGCAATCTTACGAAGAAGCAGCAAAGAATCATAACTGAAGCTTTGGATGAAGCTACTAGCTGGAACCAGACTCAATCTTTCGCGATGAACGAGGAACAGCTTGCATTAATCGAGAAAAATTCTTCAATCGATATTCATTATCTGACAGAGGAAGAAAAAAGAGAGTGGGCAAAGGGTTGGGAGCCCGTTTACCGAGCGTTTAAAAGTGAGATTGGAGACGACCTTCTTTCCAAGATGATTCAATTAAGAAATTCCTATAAAGATTTTTAGAGAACAAATTCAGGTGCTGATTCTTTAATAATCAGCATCCCTTTTTATTCCATTCATCCACACACGTTTGGCAAATACACGTTTCACGATCGTAAGCTGCACATTCAAGAAGTTGAGCTGGAATCTGAACGTTCATACACCAACACGATTCTGGGTTCTTTCCGTTTGAAATTGCACAGACATTATCTCCCTTACATAACGGGCATTCAGACATGGTCTTTCACCTTTACCTGCATCTCTTTTCCCCATTCTGCCAAGGATTTTAACGATGGGATTAAAGCCTCTCCTGCCTCCGTTAGTGAATATTCCACCCTAGGAGGTATCTCCATGAATTGCGTTCGCACCACCAGTCCTTGTTTTTCCATCTCTTTTAAAGACTGAGATAAAACCATGTTTGTGATTCCATCCACCTGACGCTTCAGTTCGTTATACCGTATCGTCTTATTCTTCCACAATGCCCATATGATCGGAAGTCTCCATTTACTCCCGATTAGTGTTAGAGCAAATGTTAACGGGCAATCCTCTTTTCTCTTATAACCTTCATCACTCATGTTAAGGCTCCTTTAATCAGTTTTTACTGACTTAGTAAGAAATTACTGCATACTTGTTTTCGTCTTTCTCTGTAATAAAATTATAGCGTAAGTACTACGTTTGGGAGTGATTAAAATGGAGTTACACTACGAGATTGTTCCTGATTATAAAATGGAGGTTTGCCGGAATCTCTGCAATGAACTTATGACGTATCAAAAAGCAAAAGCCACCATAAGCCCTGAATTATTTGACACTATGAACTTTGAAACACGCTTGGTTCCATCTGTACATAAAGCCATGCATAACTATATCGTTGTAGTTAAAGATAGAAATAAACTCGTGGGATACGTGTATGCAAACATCTCTCCTAAAGAAGTGTACCGCAATGATTTCGCTACCTTCTTTGATATGAATTCTGTTCAGAGAAAAGCAGTCGGATGCCTTTCTCAGTTTTACATTAAGGATGAGTACAGACAATATGGGATTGGTTCTAAACTATTTAATATGTCTATGAACTGGCTCACTTCTTTTGATGAAGTGGATGATTATTTTATCTTTGTATCCAATGGGAATGATGGCGCACTTTCCTTTTATCAACGTAAAGGTTTCGCAATCAGTCATGAGATATTAGACGGTTTCATTACGGTGCTACACAGTAAGAAAGTAAGTGAAAATGAACATCGCACTAATTTTTAGGTCCATTTAACTGTTTTTCTATGTCTATTTAGTTCCTCCCTTTGTAGCTAGTTTTCTCGTTTTACAAATCTGTAAAATGAAATTAATAAAAGTATTGTAGAATAAAACCTGTTTCACCAACATTTTGAAATATGTGAAACAACTAGAAATTCAAGCTACAAGGGGTAAAAACTAAATGGATGGAGGCGTTGATGATGAAAAGGCATGAAAACAAAAAGTTTCTTTCACTTTTCTCAGTTGTAATTGCTTTATTAGTAAGCACGTTAGCATTTATACCAGCTCTTCAAGCAGCTGGCGATGGATCGTGGACTAGTCCTTATTCAGTTTCTCAAAGTATCTCGAATCAGAACAATTCTGCAAAGACTGTTCAAGGTTATGTAGTAGGACAACCTACCGCAACAACTACCGTGGTAACAAGCAATTATCCAAACGATTATGCACTCGCTCTAGCAGACAGTCCTACTGAAACAAACACAGCTAACATGGTGTATGTTCAGATTCCAACTTCTTACCGATCACAGTTTGGTCTAAAAACAAACCCTACTTTAAAAGGCCAATCCATCAAAGTAACGGGAAGTCTAGCAGCTTACTTCTCACATGCCGGCTTAAAAGATCC
Source organism: Fictibacillus nanhaiensis (assembly GCF_049537595.1). Classification (GTDB taxonomy): domain Bacteria; phylum Bacillota; class Bacilli; order Bacillales; family Fictibacillaceae; genus Fictibacillus; species Fictibacillus nanhaiensis_F. The sequence continues at coordinate 463,482 of NZ_JBMULM010000002.1, read as the reverse complement.
AACAGCTATGGAAAAAGCATCTGGTACAACTCCAACAGATCCGCCGACAGATCCTACTGACCCACCAACATTTGATGAATCGTATTATGATCCTGCTCAAGGAAAAACGGGAGCAGCATTAAAAACAGCTCTTCACAATATTATTGATGATCATACTGAGCTCTCTTATGATGCCGTATGGAACGCACTTAAAGTAACCGATCAAGATCCAAACAACAGCAACAATGTTATCCTTTTATACACGGGCCGTTCACAGAGCAAATCAACGAACGGTGGGAATGTAAACGATTGGAACCGTGAGCACGTTTGGGCAAAATCACACGGTGATTTCGGAACAGCGATGGGTCCAGGAACGGATATCCACCACTTGCGCCCAACAGATGTGAGTGTAAACAGCTCTCGTGGAAACCTTGATTTTGATAACGGTGGCACACAGCATTCTGAAGCACTTGGAAACTATTATGACAGCGACTCATGGGAACCGCGCGATGCAGTAAAAGGCGATGTTGCCCGCATGCTGTTTTACATGGCTGTTCGTTATGAAGGTGACAGCGGTGAACCACAACTTGAATTGAACAACAACGTCAATAACGGAACGGCTCCTTATCACGGTAAAATGTCTGTGTTGCTTCAGTGGCACTTAGAGGATCCGGTCGATAACTGGGAACGGAACCGAAACAACATCATTTATGAACAATTCCAGCATAACCGCAATCCATTCATCGATCACCCAGAATGGGCTGAGGAAATCTGGTAGGAAATTAGCTATGACGCCAATCCCTATATCGAAGGGCAGACTCCATTTTTAGAGTCTGCTCTTTGTTTAGTTATGTGATGGATGATGATGTATTGTTTACGTCGTTTTACGGTACGTGTTTTTATTTTTGTTACACGTTCACCGGTAAATGATGTGTTTTCACCTGAGATTCATATGGATTAACCGCTAATTTCTCTACTTTCACCTGTAATGAACCTCGTTCCACCTATAAATGCTTCTTTTTCACCTCATCGGCCGTTTTCCACATCAAAATCCTTCAATAAAAAATAAAACCAGCTTAAAAGGGCAGAGTGTAACCCCAATAAACTAGTTTTACATGAATAATTCATAATAGAAGAGACAAATACCACATGCCGCCCAAGAAACCATCGCAAACACGGTTACGATCATATTTTCTGACCATCCATACTTAATACCATAGTGATAATGTATGGGTGTGAACCGGAACAGCTTCTTTTTTGTTCGTTTAAAATACGCGACTTGAATGATGACTGAAAGCTGTTCTGCAAGATAGATAATAAACAGAATTGGAATTAAGATCTCCACGTTCTCAATGATGGCAAGGAACGATAAGGTTCCTCCAATAGCGAGGGATCCCGTATCACCCATGAACGCTTTTGCCGGATACAGATTATAGATTAAGAATCCTAGAATTGTAGCGATCATGACTAAGCAAAAGACTTTCACTTCCGTATACTCACTGATTACAAAGAAAAAGAAGTATGTAGGAATCGCAACCATACCTAGAAGTCCGTCCATTCCATCGGTAAAATTAATAGCATTGGCCGTCCCGACAATAAACAGCGTGATCAGGACGAGGTAAATGATGTAAGGAAGAACAATGTTAAATGATTCCGTCACCCGTATGCTTGTATCAATATTGAAAAGATCGATGCCGACATATAAGAGAACAATAGTGAACGCGAACTGAAATTTCAGTTTTGTTTTTCCTGATACCCCGCCAGGATCTTGTTTTGAAGCTTTCCAAAAATCATCTAGAAAACCAATAAAACTAAACAGTATAAACGTTGCTATTAGAAAGATCATAATGGGACTTGTCGTGTAATAATAAAGCGCGACGAAAATCCCTACAAAAAATACACTACCTAACATTAAGGGCGTCCCCTTTTTTTCCTGATGATCTTGAGGAAGTTCCACTCGAATGGGCTGTGTGAGCTTTAGTTTTTTAAATGTCAGTATCAACAGAGGGGCAAATATTACAGTTAACAAAAATGTGATAAAAGCAGGTGCTAGCTGTAACAACACAATTGTAATCTCCTCTCTTATTTCTCCTCTGTATCTATTCGAGAAAAGATGAAAAGTTCCTTTAAATTGTAGGGGGTCTGACCCGGGTCAGACCCCCTACAATTTCTCTACAATTTAACTAGTACAAAATGCTGTGGGACTTCCGAGTGATAGACACCTCAACGAGGGCTTGCTACTGTAAGTAAGTGTAAGAATATTCAGAATAAGGAGAATGACTCATGAGAGGAAAACGTGTTTTAGTATGTACCATGCTAAGTACAGCCATGTTGTTATCCAGTTTCACTCCTGCTATTTTTGCAGAAGGTTCCTCCAATCATAATAATCGAACACATCACGGTGACTGGAACCAGCCCTCTAAAGCATCACCTGTTCTACATCCTGGAACACCTGAAAGTGCCTCACTAAAGAGAGAACCACTAGAGCAAATTGGTCCGTTTATTAAAAGTGAGATTGAGAAACGAACCATGCCAAGCGCTGTCGTTCTCATCGCTAGAAGCGGTAGCATCGCAAAACATGATGCCTATGGCTATTCCGCGCGCTACATTGACGATCAGTTCACAGAAATGGATCAGCCTGTTGAGATGAAAAAAGACACTATTTTTGATATCGCCTCCATCTCCAAGCTCTTCACAACAACAGCTGCAATGAAGCTTTATGAACAAGGAAAGTTCAATCTAGATGATCCTGTCGGAAAATATATTCCAGAGTTTAACGAAAACGGAAAAGAGAACGTAACCATTCGGCAGATTATGACACATACTTCCGGTTTTACAGCATGGATTCCTCTATACAGCATGGGAGCAAATCGCGAGGAACGGTTGCAGATTGCTTTAAAGTACGGGTTAAAAAATAAGCCTGGTACAACTTATACATACAGTGACTTAAATTTAATTACGCTTGGTGTTTTAGTTGAAAGGTTGTCAGGTCAACGTCTCGATGACTATGTAAAAAAGAACATCACTGAACCACTCGGAATGAAAGATACGATGTATAATCCTTCTGCAGAACTTCGTGATCGGATCGCAGCAACAGAATATCAGCCAGCAATCGGACGCGGCATGGTTTGGGGCAGTGTGCATGATGAGAACGCATGGAGTTTAGATGGCGTAGCAGGACATGCCGGTGTCTTTTCAACCGCTAAAGACCTCGCCATCTTTGGACACATGATTTTACAGGACGGAAAGTATGGTAAAACACAGATTCTAAAGCCAGAAACGGTTAGCTTATTAACAGAAAATCAGCTTCCTCAGTTTCCAACCAACTCACACGGGCTAGGCTGGGAGTTAAATCAAGGTTGGTATATGGACGCTCTTAGTAATGAAGAAACACTCGGACACACTGGATATACCGGTACATCTATGGTTGTCTCGCCAAAGAATAAAACGATTGTACTTACCTTAACGAATCGTGTCCATCCTTCACGAGCGACGGTCTCAATGAATCCGATACGACGTAAGGTCGCACAACTAACAGCCGATGCAATTTCAGTTCCTTTTCATCACAGAGATAAAGGTTGGTTTTCAGGATATGGCGATAACCTGAAAAAAGGATTAACATTTGAAGTCGGTAAAAATCAGGATACTCTTCATTATAACAATTGGTTCAGTATTGAAGATGGAAGCGATAAAGGCTCTGTTCAAGTTTCAAGAGACAATGAAACTTGGACAACCTTACCAAACACTTATACCGGAAAAGAAGAAACATGGGATTGTGAAAAAGTAAAGCTCCCTGAAGGAACAAAGTTTGTTCGTTTCCTCTATGAAACTGATGCATCTGTTAACGGCAGAGGATGGTATGTAGATGATGTATACGGAAGTGATCAGAGAGGAAAGAAAAAACGATTAGCCGTTGTTCAAAACGATTGGATAGAACGTGGTTGGTAAAACACAGAAAGCAGTTCCGCTGTAATTGGTGGAACTGCTTTTATTTAATTTTTCACAACAATCCGCTCAGGGCGTGTATACACATTCATAGAATCTCCTCTTACAAAACCAACCGTCGTAATTCCGAGTTCATCGGCTGATTGCAGAGCAAATTCTGTTGGTGCTGATTTTGAGAGGACGATCTCACAGCCGATCTTGGCCACTTTTAACAAGATCTCAGAAGAAATCCTACCACTGAACACGAGAATCTTATTTCCTATGAAAATATCATTCTTCAAGCAGTATCCGTAGATTTTATCCAGTGCATTGTGACGTCCGATGTCCATTCGGCTCAGCACAATTCCGTTCACATCACACAGTGCTGCGTTATGCACACCGCCTGTTTCTTGGAAAACCCCTGCCCCCTTCTGCATCTCTCGCATCAATCGAAAGCAGTCTTCAGGCTTAATTTTCACCCTGACTTCATTCATAGTTTTCGCTGTTCGTGCGTCATTAGCAAAAACAAAGCCTTGCCTGCTCATGCCACAGCATGAAGTTATGTATCTTTTATTCTGCAAATTTTGATACACAGGGTTCAAGCGATCTGTCGTCACGTGTACAAAGCCACCGTCTTCCTGCACCCATAGGTCTTTAATATCTTTATAGTTTCTGATAATTCCTTCAGAAGCGAGATAGCCTACGACCATATCTTCAATGTACTCAGGGCTGCATACCATCGTAACAAATTCTTCCCCATTGATCTTGATCGTTACAGGAAGCTCGGTTACGATAGTGTCTTCTATGTTCACTGCATGTCCGTTCTTAATCTGCAGAATGCTGCGCTTAGTCACAATCGGTTTCATAAGACAATCACCCCTTCGCTACGCGATCGGTTTATCAAAAACAAATACAGACACCGCCATGTCTTCATCCACTTTAAAATCTGAGAACAGATGAACGAATTTTGCACCGGTCACATCTTCTAATCCATCGGGTGGAGCTGTTGCGTAAACGTCCTGAATCAGACGAGTCCTTGCAGCATGCACCATCTCCTTGCCTTCAGCCGTTCGGGCAATGAATTTTTCAGTTGGTGTTAAATTTCCGTACATAGTTGAGATCGCCATGTTTTCCACAAAGACCGTATGAATTTTCTCAGGTCCTTTTCCTAATAAGTTCTTACGGAGTTTACGAATAATATCATTAAAGTCATGTACTTTCTTCGTCATTCGAACATCACCACTATTTCTCCATTTTTTACTAATCATACATGATGTACTTACTTTTCGCACGTGATAAAAATGAAAAGCTAGAATACAAGTCTTGTTGTTTCTTGATCATGTAAACGCTATAATAAAGGAGAAAAGTTGGTAGAGAAAATCGTTCACACTGTTTTTTCTTCCATCTCTAAATTACATAATGATCCCTCTTTTATTCCAAATAAAAGAGATCCAATGCTGGATTGGCCTAATGGTATGACCTGCTATTACACTATTCCACCATGAACTCACATTTTCTGTACGTCTATAGAATTTGTGCTTTCGTGGTGGATTTTTTTGTACAATCAGTAAGGTTTACGATGATTAGAAGTATCTAACGAAAGGAAGATTCTTAATGGATAAGATGATTCAAATTACAATCGACGGCAACAAATACGAAGCTCCTTCTGGCACATCCATTCTAGATATTATAAATAAAAACGAACTAACTCACCCTCAAATTTGTTACACGCCACAAGTTGATCCGATTGAAACGTGTGATACATGTATCGTGGAGGTCGATGGCAAGCTGATGCGCTCGTGTTCAACAATGGCACTCGACGGTATGGCGATCGAGCGCTCTTCTACAAGAGCAAAGGACGCGCAGAATGAGGCGATGGACCGTTTGCTGGAAAACCACCTTCTCTATTGCACGGTTTGTGATAACAATAACGGCAATTGTAAGCTGCATAACACAGCAGAACTAATGGAAATCGAACACCAAGCGGTTCCTTACTCGCCTAAAGAAGAGCCGGTGGACCTTGATATGTCTCACCCGTTTTACCGTTATGATGCCAACCAATGTATCACGTGCGGTCAGTGTGTAGAGGTGTGTCAAAACCTGCAGGTGAACGAAACCCTTTCGATTGACTGGGAACGCGAACGTCCACGCGTAATTTGGGATGCCGGATCAAGTATCGACGATTCTTCGTGTGTCAGCTGCGGACAATGTGTAACCGTCTGTCCGTGTAACGCTCTTATGGAAAAATCAATGCTTGGCGAAGCGGGCTTCATGACGGGATTGAAAGAAGATCTACTTGAGCCGATGGTCGAACTTGTAAAAGAAGTTGAGCCTGGGTATAGTGGCATTTTCGCGATTTCTGAAGTGGAAGCCGCTATGCGTGAAACACGTACGAAAAAGACAAAAACCGTTTGTACGTTCTGTGGTGTCGGCTGTTCGTTTGAAGTATGGACGAAAGGCAGAAAGATCTTAAAAGTAGAACCAAGTGAAGGTCCTGTGAACGCAATCTCAACCTGTGTCAAAGGAAAGTTCGGCTGGGATTTCGTAAATAGCGAAGAACGCCTCACTACCCCACTTATTCGTAAAGACGGCGTTTTTGTAGAATCCACTTGGGACGAAGCACTTACAGTAATAGCTGATAAGATGAGCACGATAAAAGAAAAACACGGCAGCAACGCACTTGGCTTTGTTTCATCATCTAAAATCACAAATGAAGAAAACTATTTGATGCAAAAGTTCGCTCGTCAGATCATCGGAACAAACAATGTTGACAACTGCTCTCGTTATTGTCAGTCCCCTGCAACCGACGGATTGTTCCGCACGGTCGGTATGGGTGGTGACGCAGGAACGATTCAGGATATCGCGCAAGCTGGTCTTGTCATCGTCGTTGGTGCGAATCCGACAGAAGGACATCCTGTTCTTGCCACTCGTGTAAAGCGTGCACATAAGCTGCACGGACAAAAATTAATCGTAGCTGACCTTCGTAAACATGAACTAGCTGAACGCTCAGATATTTTCATGAGCCCAAAGCAAGGCACAGACCAAGTTTGGCTCATGGCCGTTACGAAGTACATGATCGATCAAGGCTGGCACGATCAGAAATTTATTGAAGAGAATGTTCATTACTTAGACGAGTTTAAAGAAGTACTTGAAAAATATACGCTTGAATATGCAGAAGAAATTACGGGTCTTTCACAAGAAACAATCATTGATGTGGCGAAAATGATTCGTGACGCTGATGGCACATGTGTCCTTTGGGGAATGGGTGTAACGCAAAACACGGGTGGAAGTGACACTTCTGCTGCCATCTCGAACTTGCTGTTAGCAACCGGCAACTATCGTCGTCCAGGTGCTGGTGCTTACCCGCTTCGTGGTCACAACAACGTTCAAGGTGCTTGCGATATGGGTACGTTACCTGCTTGGCTTCCTGGGTATCAGCACATTACCGATGACCTCGCTCGAGCGAAATTTGAAAAAGCATACGGCGTAACGATTAATAGCAAACCTGGTAAAGACAACATCCAGATGGTCGAAGGCATCGGAACGGGCGAGATTAAATCGATGTATCTAGTTGGTGAAGATATGGCCTTAGTTGATTCAAACTCAAACCATGTTCATGAGATGCTCAGTCAGCTTGAATTCTTTGTCGTTCAAGACATCTTCTTAACGAAAACCGCACAATACGCGGATGTCGTTCTGCCTGCAGCTCCTTCTCTAGAAAAAGAAGGAACATTTACGAACACGGAACGTCGTGTGCAGCGTTTGTATCAAGCCCTACCTACAACAGGAGGATCTCGTCCTGACTGGGAAATTATCCAAGCGATCGCCATCCGAATGGGCGGCGATTGGAACTATAGTCATCCGGGCGAAATTTTTGAAGAGATGGCTGGACTTGCTCCACTGTTTGGAGAAGCAAACTATGATGTGCTAGAAGGCTGGGGCAGTTTCCTTTGGGGTGATTTCAGCGGTAAGAGCACACCGCTTCTCTACACGGAAGGCTTTAACTTCCCTGATAAAAAAGCCCGTTTCGCATTATCTGACTGGATGCATCCAGCTGAGTTTCCGGAAGAGTTCGACCTTCATATCAACAACGGGCGCATGCTCGAACATTTCCATGAAGGCAATCTGACGAATAAATCAAAAGGCATTCAGCATAAAGTGCCAGATGTTTTCGTTGAAGTATCACCTAGTCTTGCAGAAGAACGCGGTGTGATCGATGGATCAGTCGTACGGTTGATCTCGCCGTTTGGAGCTGTAAAGTTAAACGCACTTGTTACAGATCGTGTTAAAAACAACGAGCTGTATCTTCCGATGAACTCTGTGAATAACGAGACGGCGATCAACTTTTTAACTGGTCCAGCTGTTGATCATCGTACACATACACCAGCTTACAAACAGACGAAGGTACGAATGGAGATCATCAGCCGTGAAGGTGAAGTGAAGCTTCCTGGCAACAATCCAAGAAATAAAAAACGCTATCCGCAAAACGGTGTTGAAGTACAGCGTAAATGGAACCGTCCGGGCTATGTTCACCTGACGGACGAAGTGTAAGGGGGCGGGAATTATATGGCACAACCAACTACGGTTATCAAAAAGAACATCAAAACCGAAGAGCAGATTCAGCAAGAGAAGCTAACAGAACTGCAAAAAGCATTAGCGGAGAAAGATGCTGCTCTCTCTAAGGCCCTTGATTTTATTGGAGAGCTAGATAAAATTGGCGCATTGGAAGCGGCAAACTCCATGCTCGTCGCAAAAGATAAAATCGCAAGCATCGCACTCGGTCAAGCAACACGAGAACCCGTTACGAACATGATCAACAACTTGATGGGTGCTGCTGGTGTTCTGACGAAAATGGATCCAGAAGTTACGGCTAAGCTGCTCGATAGTGTTGTTGTTGGCTTGAAGCAAGGTGAAGAGTTTGTGGAGAGCGATAAGAAGGTCGGAGCGTTTGATCTTGTAAAGTCGCTGAAGGACCCTGACATTAATCGAGCGATCGGCTTTGGACTTCATTTTTTGAAGGGTATGGGTCAGGAATTGAAGAAGTGATCATGAGGAAAGGTGATGCTCCGGTGGGGCGTCACCCTTTATTATGGCTGAATTGTCGAATGGACAGTATTTATTTGAAAGTGGGCAGTATTTTTGTAAAAGTGGACAGTAAATCTTCAGAAATGGACAGTATTATTTAAAAACTGGACAGTAAATCTCCCAAAGGTGGAAAGTATTAATGTTGCAGTAAAGCTATCAACCGTTCTTTCCCTACTGAATGAAGAAGTAAAGGTATGCGCGGACCGCTATTGCGGTTCAATACAAGTTGATAGATAATGCTGAACAACCTTTTTTGGTTGTTTCTTTTCATTTTGGGATCATCCACATGACAAATATCGTAAACTCTTCTCATCAGCTCCTCATCAGTTAGATTAGCTTCATACTGCAAAACACTAACAAACCCTTCAATCCAATCCTTCTCCGTATCAGTCAGTAAATCATAATATTTTTCATTCTTTTCTTCATTAACGCAAAGCACTTTATCAGGACACCAGTTTCTCAACCAATACTCTACTCTTTCACAAACTTTTCGTACCTCTTCCAACGTATATTCCTCACCTGTTCTTCCCAATACGACACGCACTAATGAGACTTCAAAATTTACTAGCGGTAAGATGCTCGCTACATGACTAAATCTTGGAGCTCGTCGTGTTCCAGGAGCCACAGCTGACAAGTCCAACGCAGCTCTTATCTCCTCTTTCATCAGAACTTGATCGGTATGACTAAATCTCTCATATTCTGTATAGTTCCTGATCACGTCATCATCTAACCCAATATGAAAAGGTGCATTCGGCTGATACTTGGCAAACATGAAAAGAATGACCTCTGGTGTATAGATCTTCAATAACTCACCGGGTGTAATATTGTTTCCTGAAGAACTAGACATCTTCCCACCAGATCCTTTAATACTAATGAAATCATACGGTTCGTACTCTGGTGCTTGAAAGTTATAGATGTGCGACGCAATCTCCTTGGAAACATTAAAGCTTCCAGTAGCAGATGAATGGTCTCTCCCACCCGGTTCAAACACGACATCTTCTGCCTGCCATCTCATCGGCCAATCCACTTTCCAATTCAACTTGATGTTAGTCGCTATTGCTATTTCGATAGAGTTTGAGTGACCACATGAACAAGTGTAGCTTAATCTTTCATTTTGAAATTCGTGAATGTGTACTGTATCTTTCCTGCAAACTTCACAATACACATTAATGGGATAAAATCTCTCTCGCTCTTCCATACTGTGTTCACTAGTTTTAAAATTCATTAATATATCATAGATCTGTTTACGATTTTGAAGAGCATGAACGATTTGAGTTTGATACCTACTTGACCCATACTCCTTGCTTTGATAAATAAAATCAGGAACAATTCCGAACTCTCTCAATGACTGTTCAAACTCTTTTTCAAAGTGCTCAGCGTAAGAACTGTGGCACCCAAACGGACATGGAATTTCTGAGTATGGCATTCCAATATATTGCTCAAAAGTAGGATCAACATTTTTCGGGACCTTACGAAAACGATCAAAATCATCCCATGAAAAGATAAAACGTGTTTTCTTTCCTAGCTGTTGCAATGCCCTTACAACAAAATATGTGGTAACCACTTCTCTAAAATTTCCGATATGAACCGAGCCTGATGGACTGATGCCTGACGCACAAACAAACGTCTCACGATCTGGGTGCTTTCTAATTAATTCTTCTGCTATACGAAATGCCCAATGCATATTTAAATCACTCCTCATTCTTTATGAAAGAAAAACAAAAAAAGCCCTCACCCCCAAGATTATTCATCTTGAGGACGAGAGCTTATTAGCGTTCGCGGTACCACCTCAGTTTGTTCATATGTCACCATATCAACCTCTTCAGGTACGGCAATGAAAAAGAATCACTTGCGTATACCCTATCTCTATAACGGGAGATCCCGTTGTAGTATCAGCAAAAATACCTCTGCATCCGTACAAAGCTCAGAGTCTTTTTTTCGTTAAAGTATTATTGCTCTTTCCCACCACCCAAGAGCTCTCTGGAAATAATGATGCTTAACTACTTTTTCTCTTCATAGCCATAAACTGTTAAATTTTTATTAGTATAATCAGTTTTGTGGAAGATGTCAAAACTATTTTTTATTGATTTTTGTAAACCTCTTAGAAAGAATGAATAGTCCTATACCTATAAAGAAGACGATTAAGCTGATATACAAATACTTATTATTGCTGTTCAAAACTGATTCATTACTTGTTTTCACGATAGGTTTTTCTCTTTGTTCTTTAAGAAATTCCTCATAATATGCTCTGCTTGTAATATTATGATGTTGTACTTTACCCTCTGAAATTTGAATCATTCCATTAGGTCCCCCGACCGGTGTTAAGAAGCTAAATTCCTTATTTTTATCAAAAAAGAGCAAAAACTCTCCGCCATCTTTTTGAAACTCATCCGCCCAACCTACGTCATATCCATCAATGCCTGCCCTTATTTTTGGGGTCACATCTCCTTTAAACACCTTTTGGACATTGAATTCATAACTCGTAAAAACCATATTTCTTCCTTGTGGTTTACTCGTAAAATCATACTGTCCTACTACAATTACATCAGCTCTTTTGTGAACTTCCTCTGGTTCAAGCTCTGCCCAACTTGTTGCTTGAACAACTTCAGTCTTTAAAAAAAGCATTAATACTAGCATTCCCCAGATAATAACACTTATGGAATTCTTCACATCAACCAATCCCCCTCAAGTATTAGTCGATAAACAACAATGTTTAGTTTCATGGTACCTGCAAAAAAAGGATAGGACCTTATAAGTCCTATCCTTGCGTTTGTGTTGTTTAAATACACTACCTTTTACAGAATCGTAGTCATTACAAACTATAACATTTGACTCGTCCGAAGTTCTTTACCCTAAAAAAATGAAACATTCCTCTCAAAGTAAATGAGAACAGAATTTATCAGTTTAAAGGCAATCACTGCGAGGATGATATAAACAAATAAATAACCAGTAAGATACACAGGTCTCAAAAACCATTTTTTCTTTTTTACTTTTAAACCTGCCCAATAAGCGACACCAAATACGAGTGCCGTTAAGAAATTCACGGTTTTCTCAAAAGTATTACTAGGTTTAGGATATGTACCCCATTCATACCAGTGCATCATAGTACCGTAAAGTAAAATAAGTAATATAAAATAAGATGCCTGGCAAGTTAGAATCATTATGACACCAATTCTGATCAATTCTATCATGATTACTCCTAGCTAAATCAGCATTCCACTACCATCTAGTTAACCACTATTTCATTATTAAACTCAAACTCCTCCCTCAAAACCCCCATAACAATCGTGTCATAGTACTTGCCATCAATATAAGCATCATTTCTGAGTCGTCCCTCAACTACAAAACCACACTTCTCATAGGCGCGTATCGCGCGTGCGTTACCACTCCATGTATCCAGTTGAACACGTTTTAAATTCATCGTATTAAATAGATAATGCAGTAAAGCTCTTAACGCATCGGTCCCATATCCTTTACCCCAAAGTTCCTTCTCACCAATCCCGATTCCTACTACACATCGCCGCGCGATAATATCTAGGCTTCGGTATCCGATCGAACCAATATGACGCGCGTCTTCCCCTCTTGTATAGATCGAGAACTCTCCTACTTCACGTTTATCAATGGTACGAATATCTTTTTCATAGCTTGCTTCGATCTGTTCCAGTGGCACATGACTATATCGATAATAACCAGAACCTGCATCAAATGTAGCGGTTTCTTTATCATTTCGCCAGTGGTAGGTTCGCTTATGATCTTCGAGTGAAACTGGTCGTAACTCTACTTTTTTTCCGGATATCATAGTGGTGATCCCTTCTTTCGGCTTGTAATCTATTAAATTGTTCACTATAAAAACCGCAGATTCTTACCATTGGCATCACCCCTCTCACAACTGTATATTATTTTAAGAACGCCTTAATCTTCGGGAATATCTTTACCGCCGTGTTGTAAAAAACATCTTCATGATATTCTTCAGGAATGATCTCTTTTATAAAGTCCATGTATGGCTGCACTGGCACAAGTGGCCAGTCTGTTCCGAACAAAAACTTTTCATAGTTATCCGTGAACGTTAAGGCATGGCGCAAGTGATTGAAGAATCGTGGTGAATCTTTGTATCTTGTAATATCTTCTCTTGTACCAACAACTAGTCCTGACAGATCGGCATACATATTACGATTCTTGTAAACAACTTCTGCTCCGTCTAACGTCCATGGATCACCGAAATGCGCCATCATGAAGTTTACATCACGGTGCATAACTGCTACTTCATCTAGCGTGAGGGGATGAGAGTACTTCAACAAACCTCGCTCTGAATAGGTATCACCCGTGTGAAATACGACTGGCAAACTGTATTTAGCCGCTAGCTTATAAACTGGCTGATACACCTCATCATACGCATAGTACGGATAATAACCGAGGTAGATCTTAATACCAACAACTTCAGGCCGCTGAACCGTTTCTTCAAGCTGTATCAATTCACTCTCACCTAAGTGATACGGATTGATGCCTGCACAATACACGACGTTCTCAGGGATTTGCTTATCCAGATCGATCCCCATCGGAGTTGGGGCTAGAGGGTCTGGAAAACCCTCTACCTCTTTTTCTGTTAACCCCATCGCGATGCCAAGCACTACGCCAGATTCTCGATACTCTTTGATGATCCCTTCATACGAATAGTCAAGTTTAGATAGATTCGTTGCCGTATATTTAAAGCTTTCAATGTTTGAAAAATGCATGTGTGCATCGATAATTTTCATGAGTTCGCCCTTTCTAGTTGAATTTAATTTTCTTCAGATCTTCTAATGCTGTATCTGGAATAACTCTTTCATTAAATACATAAAACACCGGTGACGTGTATTGCTTAGCACCGTGCTCAAGGCTCACCTTTTCTGAGTATCCAAGCTCAATGACTTCTAAATTGATATAAGAATCAACTTGTGTAGCGTTTTGGTCCGCTACAATTTGAAGCAGGTTCTCATGATCATCAGAACCGTAAATCACGCTGCGTTCTACAGTCATTTCCTGCTCACCTTTCGCACCAGAAACCATGGTCCACTCCCCATTTTTAGCCTGAAAACTTCCCCAACTCTTTGCAGGCTCTGGTCCTGGATTTAAGAAACATCCTGTGTAAAAGTTCTTACCATCCAGATAACTTTCCATGTTTTGGTCAATTTCCGTTGTATGGCAGAGTACCGAAACTCCTGGCAGCATCAAGAAGTACTTGTGAATTTGAACACCTTTAAACGCCTCGTGTTTTTTATAATGGGTAGATACTTTAAGACCTTTCCACTCATTCCCCTTGTTATCTTTCTTTTCGACAAATTCAACAGTGCATTCTTCTTTTAACAAGGAATGAAGACTCGTGCCTTCTAGGAGGCCTGCTATACCGCCGAACCAAGGATTCCACCACGATTTTGGTGTTGGTTTTGGAAATGGTGAATCCATCCACTCTTGGTCTCTGAATTGAAGAGAGAACAATGATGGTGCGAACTGTGCTGAAGCAGAGATCTTCATTTCTCCATTATCTACGGAGTACACTTCCAGACCATCTTTTATTGACTTTTCCAACTGAACGGCTTGATCCTTCATCACAAAAGCGGCTGATTGTCGTGTAACATGAACAGCACCTAAATTCATTTTAGAAGTTAATACATGAATACTCCTATCGTTAGGCAATTCAATATCAAACTCGGCCTGTGTTAACTCTTCATCAGAAGCGAATAAATGACTCTGAAGAATCTCATCGTCTAGCTTCATTTCTATAAACCCGTTAAAAAACGAAGACTTATAATCTCTCACAACTGCTTTGCACTCACCATTATCAATAAAAGGATTTCCCCCGTTAACCGATACGTTCATGTGATTGGTCAAACTGGCTGGTTTATCATTCTTTTGCGTAGCAAATTCTCTGAACGATTGCCAATCACGGAAAGCCCCAATTGTCATCGTGATTGGTTTTGTCGCTACTGTTTCTTGTGGAGCTAATTTGCCTAACTTATTTTCAAAATACATGAACCAACTGGAGAAGTTCACTTTCCCCTCTCTCGGCCATGAAATGCCTCTAGGGTTATTATTCCCACGAAGAAAAAGCCAATTTTCCGTAAGTTTACTAGGATCCCAATAAGATAAACCAGATCCCATCGAATCATTGAGTTCAACGTATTTCCCCTCGTAAGGCAATACACCTTTATCTAACATAGGACACATAATCGGTGTATTCAGCCATACTTCTGCGGCTGTTTCTACATCGCTAATATTTGTTACTTCATCGTACCTTTCTACTAGACCTTCACCGTACAATTTCACAACAGTTGCAAGCTGCAATTCTGGAAAAGCCTGTGATTGAAAGGTTGCTCTTAATCCTGCGTAACCATCTTCTTGCAATGATTCAATTTTTTCAGGACGAAGACGCGTTATCTCTTCTGAGAAAGGTTTGCCGAGCTGAGGCACCATAAATGCCAATTTGTAATCCACATCACCTTTACTAGGTGCGATCCAGTTGTTGAATTTATCTAGTTTTAATGTATATTGCCCGTTGCATACGTGATAAAAACCGTCACATTCTCCAGCAAATTTAGCACCAATTCCCTGCAATGCTATACCTAACTTTTTCATAAAAGTAACGGTATCTCCATTGGATTTCGTTGCGGTGATTTGGACTTCGGCAGAGTAAAACCCATTCTTTTTTATCATGAAAGGAACAGATACCGATTGCTTTCCTTTCGGTGCCAAAGTAACACTCACTTTTCGATTCTGAATGGTAACCAATTCTGATGATGGAAGTTCAAAGCTAAATGTGACTTGTTCATCAAAGTTATTTTCAAAGTTAAAATAAAGTTGAGAAGAACTACCAACAAAACTAAGGTTCCCTGGCGTGTTACAGCTTAACTTAACGGGATACTTAGGACGGATACCTACTTTAAATTCCGCTTTCTTCCCATTGATCAGTAATTGAGAAGTAACAGCTGGGTGCGTTCTCCATACACTCTGATCTTCAGTAATCGGATTTACCACAAAAGGAATCTCAATCTCTTCTTCCTTTTGAACCGTGATTTTTTTTGAAGTTGCAAACTGAATGTTCTTATCGTCCACACCTTGGATCTCTACGGTTAACGGCATACCTGTTTTATTGATCATGTGGTATCGAATCTTGTATTCAGATCCAAAAACAAGATTAAAGTGTTCAACAACCGCTGAGATTTTATAATCATCTGTTTCAATTGAGCGAAGCCCTCTTCCAAAGCGCTCAAATTCCATCTTCAAGTTACCTAGAGTCTCATGATTCCAAGCATACTCATAATAATGAAATTCATTTTCGTTGTTTCCATCAGGGATCGTTTCAATCGTACGAGTACTGTTTTCGTACCATCTTCCATCTGTAAAATAAGCCAAAACCGCTTCTGTTTGCATCACAGAAGGCATGAAGTTCATAAGATGTGTCGTGTCATCCCGATCTTCCCAAAAAAAGCCGCATTTTTTATATAGTGGAACTGCCTTTGTGTTCCCTGGCCATGTGTAAAGATCCAAACGCGGCCACTTCATTTCAATCGCTTTTTCTAGTGCTTTTAGTACAAGCTTTTTGCCGATCTTCTTGCCATGATAATCTCCTCTTACATTAAGTAACGGGATGTAGAGTGCTCCCTCATCTTCTCTATATTCTCCTAAACTGCAATAACCTACGACCTTATCTCCATCGAGTGCAAGATATAAATGGAGGTTTGATGAGTTCGATTCTTTCTTTAATACTTGTTCTTCCGTCATGATCGAGTTGCCGCCGCCCCAGCCATCTTGACTCTTATTCCACATTTCAGCGACTGCTGCTGCATAGCTTGGATCATATTCTACTATCGTGATCTGATCAGTAATCTGCGTGTTCAATACTTCCATTTTTTCTAACCTCCGCCTTTTCAATATTCAATATCGTATCGTTGTTTCAATCTACACAGCTTCTTCAAAATAAAAAGCCACCCAGAAAATAGATGGGTGACTTTTAGGTACAAAAATACATAAAAAGGCCCCAGAATGTATACACATCCTGAGGCTCTGATTCACGTTTCATTAACAGATTGAGTTCTCATTAAGAAGGTTGTGTATTGGACAGTATAATGTTGTTTTTGTAGTGTCAAAAAATTTAATCATGTCCAACGCCTCCTTATCTTGAAATATTTTCCTTGTCTCTTGTATTGTAAAACAAATGGATATAAAAGTAAATATAATTTTCCGAATATTTATTTTTTAACTGTTGCGCTAGCTTACAGGCTTATTTTCTAAAATAAATTTAATCAATAATTTGTATTAATAAATAAGGCTCTTTTGCAATCAACCAATTTTTTAGAGGTAGTAACAATAATCACTCAAATACTTGCCTTAATTCAATCTGACCTTCCCCGTTCCCTTGTGGATCTGGCATCTTCATCGCCCATTCAACGGCCTCTTCCCTAGAATTCACATCAATCAAAATAAAACCAGCGATCAATTCCTTCGTTTCGGTAAACGGTCCGTCCGTAACCACTGGTTTTTCTCCTGGATGTAGATAAGAAATTCGCATACCATTTGAACTTGGGTGTAATCCTTTAGCAAGAACCCGAACGCCAGCTTTAACTAATTCTTCATTGTACTTTCGCATCGCTTCATTAAGCTCTTCATTCGGACGGTTACCACCTTCTGAATTTTTGGAAGCTTTAACAATCAACATGAATAACATATCCATTTCCTCCTATTTTTTCTTCTCTACATAAACAACGAACAGAAAGTGAGAAAATCGACAAACGCAGTACTTCAACTAACATGTTTTCCATACCAATTCCCCCCTCTCTTATTATTAGACGACGAACAATAATCGCAAGTTTTTGTTAATCAAAAAAAAACAGCGTTTACTAACGCTGTTCTGGTTTTATCCTTTGAAAGAATATGCTGGCATTCCTTTAACACCTGGTCTTACTTTAAACACCCCACCCGCTTCTGGGAATCTTTCTAAGTTCTCAGCACTTGTATTCTTCCTAGCTGTCGTTACATACAACTCGTCCATATTTTCTCCGCCAAACGTGCATGAGGTCACATTTAATGATGGAATCGGAATAGAAGATAGCTGTTCGCCTGTTTCTGGATTCCACCTGGAAACTTGTGCGCCGCCCCAATGAGCGATCCAAAGCATACCCTCTTCATCAATCGTCATTCCATCTGGAGCACCTACTCCTTCGGGAAAAGAAATCACTTCAGTCGCATTTTGGATATGACCCGTTTGAAGATCATATTGGAATCTTGTAACTTTTTTCGTTGGTGTATCAATTAGATACATATATGATTGATCAGGCGACCAAGCCAAACCGTTCGATATCGTTAGATTTTCTCGTTTCTTTTCCACATGTAAATCATGATCTAAACAATAGAGAGAACCCTTTTCACTTTCTTCACTCAGACTCATCGTGCCTGCCCAAAATCTACCGAACGGATCACACTTCCCATCATTAAAACGATTTTCAGGAAGTTCATGTTCAGGGTCAACTATAGGTGTAAGTTCTTCCGTATTAAGATTTAGAAAATAGAATCCATCCTGAAGAGCTACGACTAAACCGCCTGACTCTCTTGGTACAACCGTTCCTACCATCTGATCTAGTTGTATTTCTCGATTTTGGTGAGAGCGTGGATCGTAGATGTTTACCTTTTTATCTAAAATGCTTACCCAATAAAGGACGCCTTGTTCCGAGTCCCAGCAAGGTCCTTCACCTAAAGGGGCTTTAGCAGATAGAACTAACTCCGCTTCACTATTAAACATGATCTATTCCTCCCTAATCTATGTTGAATGTAAATGATTTTAATTAGATTGTTCATTAAGTATATCATGAAGTATTTATCACTTTATTATCTAAAATTAGTTGAGAGGTTTGATACCATAACTCTAAGTTGAATTCTAAATAATAGACCACTTAAAAAAAGTGACGGATCGCCATCCCCGTCACTTTCCTCATTTATTATGCTGATTCTTTTTCTTCATTCACACGCTTATACTGACTTTCCTTGGTTAATTGATGAGACAGACTCGATAACGTCGCTCCAACAAGATACGCCTGTTTAATCTTTTCATTTTGTTTTACAGAAGTTACAGACATCTCTTCTGAACTTGCTAAAGTTTCTTGAGAAATGCTTGAAAATTGAATAGCTGCTGTTTCAATCTCTGGCAATGCCACTTTTAACTGTTGCAGAGCTACACTCATTTCACCCATTCTCTCATTGTTATCTACGACTGAGTTCATTAAATATTGAATAAATCCAGTCGTATCCTTTACTTTCTGCACATGTGATAGATTCACTTCTCCAAGAAGGCGTGACTCCTGAATTGCTTGTAAAGCTGTTTGGTTCATTTGGTTAACTGTCGCAATGATATCTGCCGCCGCTTTACTCGATTGGTCTGCTAATTTTCCTACCTCATCAGCAACTACTGCAAAACCTCTTCCAGCTTCCCCTGCTCTAGCCGCTTCTATCCGAGCGTTCAATGCTAGCAGTTTGGTTTGTTCAGAAATTTCCTTAATCGTAGAGATCACATTTTGAGAGTGGCTTGAGTATGTGCCCATCTCATCAATGATCTTGTTTAATTGCACGAAACGCTCATGATTATTATGAATCTCACCAACTAACTTCTCCACTTTTTCTTGGCCTGAAACGGCATTATGAGTCATAGATGAAAACTCACCCATCACAGTCATCACCGTTTTGTTCAATTCACTCACTTTTTCTTGCATATCTGTGAATAGTCGCACACTGTGCTCTGAACTAATTGCCGTTTCTTTCGCACCTATCATCACATTCTCTATCTTTTTTACAAGCTGTTCATTATATTGGTTGGCCTCACTGTATGTGTGTTCAAGTTTATTGCCCTGAACAGTTAGTTCAATAGAAATTTGCTGAATCTGATCATGTATATTTCTAATAAACATCATCATCTGGTTAAAGCTATCAATGAGTCTTTGAATCTCAATATGCCTTGAACGATAATCCACATTATTTTGAAAATCACCTTTTTGAACACGTTTCATAACTTGGTTGAGCGCTAATAACGGTGAAGTAATGCTTCTGATAACGAAGATAATTACCAATGCAGTTAAAAGAATACTTATGATTACAGCAACAGTTATAAAATTTCTGAGTTCATATATGGGTTGCATATAACTTTCTGTTTCAACAGCTATCACGTAGATGCCATTCAGCTCTTGAATCTTTTTAATTGCTAGTGTATAGGGCTTATCCTGAATAAGCGTGTGAAGAACACCATTTTCTAGTTCACTTATTTTCTTCATACTGCCTGAGGATAAAGCAACTGTCTCTTTACCGCTTGTCTTATAAGGAATCAGCTTCCCATTCTGCAATAAGAAAATAGTTGCTTTCATATCATCTTGCTGAAGGCCCACATATTGTGAATTGATACTCTCAGCCACACGCTTATTAAACATTTCATCATCTCTTATAAAACTAAATTTAAGATTTTTTGCAATGTCATATGTAGTTTCTGTTTCACGCTCTAAACGATTTTCAATAATCGTTTTAGTAGTATCAGATGCCTTGTTATAACTAAAAAGACCTACGATCGAAATGGTTAAAATAAATAACGTGAGCATCATCAATAATAGCTTTGTCTGTAATTGAAGCCTTAATTTCAGTTGTTCAAAAATCTTTAAACTCTTAATCTGCCTAAGCACCCGTTGAAAAACCATCTTCAATATTGCCACCCCTTTTGTCTCTATATAGAAATTATTACAATATTTACTAAGGAGTGGTGTTAAGGTTTGATTAAGATTTTGTAAAGGACTAAAGACTCATACGGAAAATCATCTCTATGCCAAATTCCCCATTGTGATTTTCACCTTTATGTAGGAATCCCGCTTTTCTGTAAAGAGATATAGCAGCATCGTTCGTTTCATGAACGGTTAATAAAATTTCATTCTTATCTTTGTACTGTTGCTTCACAATTTTCGGTAGTAATCTCAAAGAATCAAGCGCTAATCCTCTTTTCTGAAACCTAGCATCGATCGAAAATGATTTTAATAGGATTGCCTGTCTATTAGTCGTATACATATTACCTGACTGATCGGTATATAAAGCAAACCAACCTACAAGTTGTTGATCTGAATAAATAACAAAAGGCTGGTTGAAGATATCACTTTGAAACGTTTCAAGTACCTCGTCAGGCATAGACGTAAATAATGATTGTTCTGGTGGTAAGCAGTACTCCATTGCAGCCTGAAAATCCTTACTCTCATACATTCTAATTTTCACGAATCTGTCTCCATTCTTAGTGATGATTGAAACAAGGAATTCACCATTCAATAAAGAATACACTGTTAGGTAGTGGATGAGAGGAACGGTGGAGGATGAAAAAGAAGCTTATTTTAGCTGCTGTGTTATTAATAGGATTTGTTTCTGTTTTAACGATCTTCTTTAAAGATTCAGCTCCAACTTTAAGCACAAAGCAATCAACACATGACGTCATCAATTATTCTGGAGAAAATGATTACTGGCAAGCAGCGTTCTCTGTTGATAAAACAAACCAACTAAAGCTCACACATATTGAAGGTAAACACATTCTACCGGAGAAACTGACGTTCACCCTTAGTACCGATTACGGTCAAGAAAAAAAGCAAACTGCGATTGGCGAATACACCTTTTCTATGAATCCATTTCCGAACCAAATAACCGTAATTTTTGATGGGGAAATTAATAGATTAAAAGAAAACAAAAAACTCGTACTAAAGATTACGGGTAAAGATCATTATCAATTTTTCAACCTTTATAAAGAGGAGTAAATTATTTATTCTTTATCTCTTCTAGTAGAGCAATCATTTTTTCATTCTGTAGAATAACTGTCTCATTTTGCTTGCGGATTTTTGCAGCGTCGAACAAAAAAACGACTAAAATGATTAAAATGAAGAATTCCATCGTTTCACCTCACCAAATTGATATTAGTAAATGTTAACATAAATAACCATTTAAGGGATGAAAACCATGAAGAGTTCAATATTATTCACATCTCCTCCTACATTAGAGAACAAAATGATTCAGTTAGTTCCTATGGAAAATGAACACTCTGTACCCCTCTATCAAATTAATCATTCAGATCACTGGCACTATATGTTATCAACCATACAAACTCAACAGGAGATGGATGCTTGGGTGAATCAAGCGATACAACTTCGTGAGGAAGGTTTAGCTCTTCCTTTTACTATCATTAACAAGAAAAACAATCAAATCGTTGGTACTACTCGTCTTTACGAAATAAATTCTACACAACAATCGTGCGAGCTAGGCTCCACCTGGTATGGGAAGGAATATCAGCGCACATTCGTAAACTCTGCTTGTAAGCAACTGCTTCTCACGTATTGTTTTGAAACCTTAAACTTTATCCGTGTGCAATTCAAAACAGACGAGCGTAATGAACGTTCACAAAAAGCGATCGAACGATTAGGAGCAACAAAAGAAGGGATAATCAGGAATGAACGTATACTCTCTAACGGGTATATTCGAAATGCCGTTTTGTATTCCATTACAAAAGAAGAATGGGTAGATATTAAACAGGGTTTTATTGAAAGAGAAGAAAAATATAGATCTCGTACACTATAAAAAGCCTGCAACCGATGTCACAGGCTTTTTCTTTAATGATGATTATTTTCTTCTGGTACTAAAATGTGTCCGCTTTTCTCTTTGTTCAGCAAAACTTGGAGGATAGAGGACGTTAACTGGCTTGGTTGATATGGTTTGATCAAGTACCCTGCAGCACCTAATTGAAGCCCTCGCTGCTTCTCATCAAGTGCTGTTGAGATGAATATCGGGATATCTTTCGTGTTGTCATTTGCTTTAAGGGTTTGAATCACTTGCCAGCCATCCATCTCTCCTTCAAGAAGAATGTCTAGTATGATAGCTTCCGGCTTGAATTTCTCAATCATGATCAAAGCTTCTTCACCTTTATTATACTGTGCGATTTGAAAGCCTCGTTCAATCAATTCTTCGGTAATAAGCCCTGCAAGATGCCTATCATCTTCAATAATGATAATATCAGCTTTCTGTCCTTTATCCATCTTTATCGAGGCATTCACATATACATCTTCTATGACAGGAAACTTTACGGTAAAGATACTTCCCTGACCTAATGTTGACTCTACCGATATTTGCCCTTGGTGCACTTTCACAATTTCTTTAACAATAGCAAGACCAAGACCAGTACCACCAATTTTTCTTCGATCGGAGTTATCCACTCTATAGAACTTCGTAAAAAGATCACCTATTGCCGACTGCGGAATTCCGAGTCCTTCATCCTTAACATCTATGATGAGATGTTTATCGGTATGGTAGAGTCTCACCAGAACTTTGCCACCCTCAGGTGAGTATTTTATTGCATTTGAAATCAGGTTCATAAACACTTGTGATAACTTATCTCGATCTCCGAACACGGATAACTTTTCCGTTTCAATATCCATAACAAACACGTGTTTATCACTATTTACCTTTTGAACGTCTATAACATCTTGAATGATCGGCAAGATGGAGTGATACTTTTTATCAAACTCCTGGTTTCCGCTCTCCATCTTTTGCACATCCAGGAAATCGTTTATCAATGAAGTCAGCCTGAACGCTTCTTGGTGGATTGTTGTTAAATACTTCTTTTGACGGTCTGGTTTTAACTCACGTGTGAGCATCAACTCCGTAAACCCTAGAACGCTAGATAACGGTGTTCGAAGCTCGTGACTTACCGTCGTAACAAACTCCGACTTCATCTGATCCACTTCGTATTCTTTTGTAATATCACGATAAACGATAACAGTACCTAATTTTGTATCGTTTTGGATGAGACTTTCGGAATATATCTGAATGACACGCTTTACTTCACCATCTAACTCAAACACATGTGAAATGCCTACATCGTTTTTTTCATGAACCGCATTCTGAATAAAAGCCAGAAGTTCACGAGCTTCTTGAACTCTTCCTTTTAACCGAAGAGTCCATTCCTCAAATTTCATGTTAGTCAATTGGTCCGGTTGATTACAGCTCATAAACTCACAAAATTTTTGATTGGCAGAAATAATATTTCCTTCGTTATCGATTAGCTGTATGCCTTCGTGAATGCTGTTCATCACATTTTTCATCGTTACTCGTTGTTTCTCACTATCTTCATACAACATGATTTTTTCAAGCGAAAGAGCGACCTGGCGTGCGAGACCTTGATACTCTGTTACTTCATCACACGAATAAGTTGATCCGATTCGAGTTACGACCAAAACTGCCATTATCTCACGTTTTCCTGAAAAGATGGGAATGTACAGATCTCCTGATTTATACGTTTCTTCCACATACCCTTTTTCTGATGTTGATGTATCTCTCATCACTTGATGTGATAAGCTACTTTCTTCTAATTTCACAAACATCCCAGAGTCAGGAAAATGCTGTTTAAATTGAATTTGCTCACTTTCTGTGAGACCAACAGATGCGGTTTGATTCCCATCAATCACCCAAATTAATCCTTTACTTGAATAGGTGATCTCAACCATATTGGAAATAATGCTCTTTAATAGATGGTCCTTATCAAGTGTATTAGAGATCGAATGAATAAAAGAATTCATTCGGAGAAGCATCTTTTCATTCTGCTCTGTGGTCGATAAAGCTTCACGAAGCTTTTCTTGTTGCTCATTCAATTCACCCTGCTGAGCTGCAAGTTCTTCATTCTGTGCAATAAGTTCTTGTTCATTATCCTGAGTGCTTCGAATCATCTTCTCAAAGGCTTGTGAGAGTAAACCGATCTCATCAAGTCTTTGTGTGTGTGGAACATCCGTAACAAAGAGCCCATTTGTAATCTGGGTCGAAACATTTGTAATCTCTCTGAGAGGTCCTCCAAATTGTTTCATCATCAATCGAATAAGAATGATGAACACGAGCACCATAAACGTTAAAAAAGAAAAGTAGATCCACTGGCTCGTACTTGTCTTTTCATCTTTTTCTTGATACATAGAATCAATCTCTTTTTGGACATCTGCCTCAAAGCTACTTAGTGATTGAAGCACATCATTTACCCGTTGTGTGCCTCCTTCTTCCTGTGACATATCCACAAGTTCATTGAGTTGGCCATCCCTTTTGTATTGAATGGCACGAGGAAGCAATTCATTAAAATAACGATCAGTAAACTTTCGGATTTCGCTGGATAGAACTTTATCTTGATCGGATTGATATACTTTGTTGAACGTTGTTAGGTCTTTATTGATCTGCATTTCTTTCTGTTCGATATTTTCTAAGAATGTCTCTGATCCAAAAGCAAAATAACCCCTAGAATCAAACATTACTGAGTTTAAATTCTCTCTCATATTCTCAACAAAGTTTAATTCGCTTTGTTTCGCTGAGATTTGTTTATCGAGTGATTCCGTTAAATTCACATGATAGAGTCTAAGGGAGACCATACCTGCTAGAAGTAGAAAAACAAAAACGAGATTAATCAGGATTACTTTCCTACCCAAGCTTCTTTTAAAATAGTTACGCACCCAGAATCTCCCCTATCGTTTCAAGAAGCTGCTGAGGACTGAACGGCTTTGACATAAAGAAATCAGCACCCGCTTCTTTCATCCGTTCACGGTCTGCTTGTTGATTTTTTGCTGAAAGAATCATCATTTTTATGTTCTTTTTGTTTAGATGATTTCTCGTTTTCTCAACAACTTCCAGTCCTGTCATACGCGGCATCATATAGTCTAAAATGACAAGGTCATAGTCATTCATCGATAACCTATCATACGCTTCTTGTCCGTCCGTCGCCTCATCGATCTCATAACCTTCATCTTCAAGTGTATCTAGAACAAGCATGCGCAATATTTCTTCATCCTCTGCTAAAAGGATTCTTGCCATGAATCATTCCCCCGCTTCTTTTACATTTCCAAACGTTTTCTGCAGTTCATAATAAGATTGTTTTAGTCGTTCCTGATATACAGGTGCATCCCATTCATTCCATATATACTTTTTAACATTTTGAAGAGGTATCAAATCCTCTTTTTATTGTGGAAGGGAGGGGCATTGACTTCCCCGTTAGTTTTATACGTGTAGGCACCAATGGCAAAACCATCTGTTTTTTCACTTGCCGACAACGTACTTTTCCACATATCTCCCATCACTTCATGCAATCTAGGAACTTTTACCTTAAGAAGAAGCCTGGTGGATGAATCGTATAGACACGAATAGCATTTGCGTGCATCTCCCCGATTCGTTTAAACCACCGGAAATATTCACTCTTTGAAATGGCTGTCTCACCTGGGAAGCTTCCTGGTTTCGCAATTCCCATATTCACTCCTTTTTTTAAGAAGTTTTTCCATTTCCCGTCCTCAAGAACTTGTAAATAATCACCTGATGCCTTTGCGTTTATCTTAATGCCATTCTTTTCTTGGACCTGAACGGTTGAATCTGACTTCTTAACACTTTGCTCGTTTTGCAGAATGGATTTCATCAAGGGCAGATACACCTTCCAATAAAACGTACTTCCTTGACCATCATCCAAAGCAAATTTCTGTTTAATGTAACTGATGCCCCATGTTTGATATAACTCGGGAAGTTCTGCTTGATCGGCAAAGTCACCAGCGAAGTAAGTAGCTTTATACGCTCCATTCTGATGCTGTAAGATAGCGGGGAACATCAGAGGAATTTGGTGTTTTTGGATCTTGCTCTTCCCCGTATCCGTAAGCTTCAATTCATAATTTGCCATAACTTCTTGGCTATTTATCGGTTTAATAATATCGAACCAATAATGATAAGGAACAGATGCATCTAGTCCATAAGTCTTCTTTCCTTCTTTTGTGAAAGAAAACTGTGCTCCTTTTTTCTTCATGTCTTTACTCTCTAAGATAACCATCTCGCCTTTTTCATGCACGAACAACATGCCACCGCTTTTAAACGTCCACTCTCCATAACGATCTTTATAGTTCTTTTTCACCCAACTGGGAACTTCTTTACCATTAAGATCTGAAAAATATCTGCCGATCCATCCGGACCATTCCACATTTAACAGCTCTGAAATCCCTTCTCGTGCTTCTTTACCTGTTGGGCTCGCAAAAGTATTGAATTCTGTGATGAGGTTCGTTTTTCCTGACATGATAGTACGTCTGATATTCTCAACTTCACCAGGTGTCAGACCACCTTTGACACTTGGTTTGTTTTCACGATTAATTACTTCTACACCATAACTATCTGCCAAATAAAGGATATCAGGCTCTTTCCCCTTATCGAATGTGGGCACAGACTTGCTAAAATGCTTATTCTCTTGGTAAACTTCTTCATTCTTATTTAAAATCTTTAAATGGTTTAAAGTCCAAACTAATCCACTATGTTCTCTAAAGGAATCTTCTTTTACCGTTTTATCCACAATCGCAACGTCTATCACATTGTCTTGTTTGACACACCACATCCAAAATGGAGAAGTGATCAATCCAATGATGAGCATAATAAAAAGAAAAAAGAAACGGTTCCTTGTTTTTTGTTGTTGACTCATTGTGAGATTCCCCCGGATACACCTTTTCTTTTCATTTCTCCCCATGACTTTTTACCACGAATCGCTTGAACCAATCCTTGACAACGCCAAATCACAGTTAATGGACGGTACCAAAGCGTTTCTGTTAGTGAATAACCAAAAAGTTTAACGATGTCCGATATTTTTGGGTATTTACGAAGACTCCATTCCTCCAAGATCACTGCTCCCATCGAAGAAAGTGAACCGATCAAGACGGAGAGTAGGAAGAAAAGTAAAGCCATCTCAATATAGATTCCTCCTAGAAAAAAAGAAAGAACCACAAACAAGTAACCACATAGCTCTACGACAGGGCCGGCTAGTTCAATGATCCAGAAATACGGCAGAGATACCATTCCGATCGAGCCATACTTTGGATTAAAAAGCATGGACTTGTGAATCCAAAGACTGTCAAACAAACCTCGATGCCAGCGATTTCTTTGTCTATGAAGATATTTAAGATCATCGGGCGCCTCTGTCCAACAGACTGGGTCTGGCACATATACGATCTTTTTGTTCTCTTTTTTATCTTTGATCAGCTTTTGAAGGCGTACTACAAGCTCCATATCTTCTCCTACCGTATCCCGCTTATAGCCCCCTGCTTCTATCACCCATTTTTTTGAGAACACACCGAAAGCTCCTGAGATGATCAGCAGCCAGTTATAACGGCTAAGTCCAATTCTCCCCATCAAAAAAGCTCTCAAGTATTCAATAACCTGCATGATTACGATTGGGTTCTTCGATAGACCGATACTTTCAACTTGCCCCTCATGAATAACACATCCGTTAGCGATTCGAATACTTCCACCTGATGCAATTACCGTCTCATCTGAGTCGATGATTGGTTTCATCACTTTAAGGAATGCGTCTCGTTCAAGAACTGAATCACCATCCAATGAACAAAAGTAAGGATAGTTAGAAACATTGAGTCCCGCGTTCAGTGCATCTGCTTTGCCACCGTTCACCTTATCTACCAACCATAGATTCGGATAGATAACCGATTGGTATACACCTTTAATGGTCATCGTCTCAAGCCTCGTCTGAATAACCTTCTTCACCTTTTTCATTTGAAAATGTTCGATAACCGTTTCTACCGTCGCATCTCTAGATCCATCATTGACTACGATCACTTCAAACTCTGGATAATTGATGCTCAAGAGAGAACGCACACTTCCTTTGATTCCCAGCTCTTCGTTATAAGCAGGTACGATAATGGAAACTGGTTTTGTGTAACTCGCATCCATGTAATCTTCATAACGCTCATAGGAATCAATCTTCTCTTCTCTCTTCAGCTGAAAAGCGGCTAAAATAAACAGGAGTCCATAAAAAACTACAACGCCTGACATATAAAACAAAATAAACCAGCCAAAAACACGAACAAGTTCGAGCCATAACTGACTAATAACTGTAACCATCTTCAATTCCTCTCTCAATCCATTCTGATGCCATGTCTCTGGCAAAAGGATCATCACTCGTAAAACGAATATCATACAAACGTTCAAGACCGTCGTTGTAACTTAAAAATGACTTTGCCGCTTCAGCTCGTACCCTCCACGATGAATCTTTTATTAGAGCTTCAAGAATTTCCAGACCGTTTAAAGCTCGTGTCTTACCGATTACTTTGGCTGCCATCAATCGTTCTTCCCATCTATCTGATTCTGCGAAACTACCTATGACTTCAGAGTCAGATAGAAACCCAACTTCTCCAATCGCTTTCATGGACCGTATACGAATTTCAGAACGCTCATCACCTAACTGACTTTCTAAAAAGGTAACGAAATCCAGTTTCTTTTGAATTCCAATCATATCAATAATGGCTAACTTTAATAGCTCGGGAAAATGTAGATAGTCGTCAACCAAACTTGTGAACAGCTCTTCTTCAACCCTATTTAAAATACTTCTGTACTCCAATACTGAAAATAGTTCTGGAACTGACTGAAACAACTGAGGTAGTGCACGATCTTGGTTATTAGCTAAACAACGGAAAATAATAAGCTTTTCTTCTTTTAAAGTGTTAGGATCTGTCAACTTCTTCTTCAGCACTTCTGAAAGAGAGCCCATCTTAAAACCATCAATCTTATAAAGAACATTCATCCTGCTGCTCCACTTGTTTTGGTTTAAGATAGATTTATATCTTTCGTGAAAGATCTCATCTGCTAATGAAGAGATTCGCCCCTTACCTTCTCCCTCAATAACTGTTGAATATTCCGTTAGAAGGCGTTCGATCGCCATAAATTTTATTGTAGAATCTGGTACTAATAGCCGAGACTTTTGTTCGCGATACAAATAATCATAAATCGTTTGATGAACTTGATCCTTATATTTATTTATTTGCTTTTCTTTTGAAATCTCCATGGTCTTTTTAATGAGTAGATATAAGAACATCACTGTTAAAACACTCAATAAGACAAGTGCGATGCAAACTAAAAGAAATATTTCCTGTGATAGCATCATTTCACCCTTTGCACTAACACTTTTATTCTCGCTTCTAACTCACGAATACTAAAAGGCTTTGTTAAGTAATCATCTGCACCTACATGCAGAGCACGAACGATGTCACCCTCTGCTTTCCGTGCTGTAAGCATTAAAATTTTGTATCGGTTCGTATCAGGATATTTACGAAGCTTCGTTAATACCTCGATTCCATCCATCTTTGGTAAAACACCATCCAAGATGACCAAATATTCATCGTTTGACTGGTGCCATTCATCTGCAAAGAATGAAACGCCATCCTTATATGTTTTAATTTCAAGCTCATAATTTTCAACTTCAAGATCGGTAAAGAAGCTTTCTAGCATTTTACGAATAACTTCTGAATCATCGATGACTGCTACGCGAAGTTGGCGATTAACCACTTCTTGACTGCTTGCCGTTTCAATCCTACCTCTTCCGTTTTCTTTTGCTGCATACAGTGCACGATCTGCCGTTCTTACTGCTTCAGCTAAAGAAACGGGACTATTCACTTCATATACTCCTGCTGAAAACGAAACAAGGAATGAATGTTCTTCATAAACAAAGACGTTCTGATTCAAATTTTCTAAAAGGCGACAAGCGGTTTGTTCCGCTTCTTCAAGCTTCGTATATGGCATAAGAAGAAGGAATTCTTCTCCCCCAAACCTTACAACTACATCCTGAGTCCTTAGATCTGTGCTAAGATATTCGGCAAACTTAACCAACACGTGATCACCAGCAGAGTGACCATATGTATCATTTATTTTCTTGAAGAAATCAAGGTCAATCATAATTATGGAGAAGATATCCTTGTGTCTCAAATGCTCAGATGACATTCGTTGATAAGCTTCTTTTAAAAATTTCCGGTTGTACACTTTCGTTAATTCATCTTTCATAAGCGTATCTTTCACAATTTTTCTTCTTTTCACTTGTCGATCGATTCTCGTTACATACTCATCCCATTCTAACGATTTGAGAAAAAAATCATCAGCCCCTTGTTGATAAGCGGCTATTCGTGTCTCTTTTTCGTCAGAAGAGCTTATGACAACGATCGGAATAAGTTCAAAAGCAACGGTTTCCCGAACTTGTTTAATAAAATCGTACCCATCGACCTCTGCATGAAAAGGATTTACGATCAGACAATCTGGGTTTAGGTCATAAAACATCGAAAGAGCTTTTTCAATGGTTGGAGATACGACTACAGCATAGCCGTGATTCTCTAATTGTTCTTTGCTATATATGAGATAAGGTACGTCTTGATCTACAATTAAAAGAAGGGGCTTATCACATTGATCTATGCTTGGCATAAAATCATAAGATAATGTCACAGCAAGGTTCTTTTGGTTAGCAGCAAATAAATTTATCACTGGAGACAAGTAATGTGCAGCTTCTCTTGAACTCCAGCTTTTTTGTTCCGGATTCATCTGGTTCATTAAGTCTGCTGCGGCTTTCGAGATTTCTTGGAGCGATATCGTACCTGCCGTACCTGTGATGGTATGTAAGAATTGATGAAGCTCTTGGTGAGAAACTGGAAACTCAGCATCTCTCCATTCTTGGATTTGATTAATTATCTTTTTTTCGAGCATGATTTGATACTTTGTGAACTTGGAATCCATTATAAAAAACTCCCTACAAAGGTGTTAGATCTTACTCATTTATAATAAGTATTATTTATGACAGTGCCTAGTGATTTTGAACAGAATTTCAAAAAAGTTCCTTTTCACCCACTATACTTTTAAGTGAAAAGCGTTTTTCCTCTAATTCATGACAGAAACGTGAATGAATGTTGTTCTTTAGGCTTATATATCATTGCTCTTTGATTTTACTTAGGCAATTAGCATGGTGCTATTCCCACATTCTTTATATCGACTTCATGCTAAAGACCTGCATAAGTTTTTGACACCTTTCTAATGAACTCTTAATAATTGATAAGACTTTCCTCTTCTTTTTGTATAAATTAACCGTTATTGTTAAGGAAGAGAAACTCTAAGGGAAGAGGTTAATTCTATGATCAACGAAAACATCTGTAGACTTCTTGAAAAAGAACTCGTTGTGGCACTCGGATGCACAGAACCGGTTGCGATTGCTCTCGCATCAGCTACTGCAAAAAAATATATAAGCGAACCAGTAACATCAATCTCTGTAAAAGCGAGCGGTAATGTTATCAAGAACGCGTTGTCTGTAGGGATTCCCGGCATGAATCATACAGGTATCGATTTTACAGCAGCTCTCGGTATGATTGCAGGAGATCCTGAAAAAGGTCTTCGAGTACTTGAAGGTGTTACCGTTAATGAGGAAGAGAAAGCGATTGGGATTGTTCAGAGCGGCATGGTTTCGGTTGCAACTGCAGATGGTCCTGAAAAGCTATTTATTGAAGTCGAACTAAAAACTTCTTCAGAAGAATCGATCGTTGTGATCTCGGGCGACCATACGAACATAAGCTTTATCTCTCAAAACGGGAAAGTTTTAGTAGATGAATCAAGACCTAATTTATCCTCAAGCTCAAAAAAAGCTAATAATTTTGAGTTAACGATTGAAGACCTTTATACGTTCATTACCGATGTTCCACTTCATCGATTGGATCTTGTTAAACGAAGTGTTGAATTGAATTCTGCAATCTGTAAAGAAGGTCTTTCGAATGATTATGGTTTAAGAGTGGGTAAAACGTTGTATGACCAAACAAAAAAGGGTATTCTTTCGGATGATCTAGCTACGTATAGTATGGCATTATCTGCTGCAGGATCTGACGCACGCATGGCTGGTTCTACTATGCCTGTAATGGCTAATTCGGGCAGTGGAAACCAAGGAATCGCTGTAACAATGCCTGTTGTGGCTGCTGCAGAAAAGCTAGGTGTAACAGAAGAAAAAATGTTACGAGCCGTGACATTGAGCCACCTTCTATCGATTCATATGAAATCAAAATTCGGCCGGTTGTCTGCACTTTGTGGAGTGACTGTCGCGGGTGCTAGTGCATCTGCTGCTATCACCTACTTACTGGATGACAACTTAGATAAGATGAAAGCTGCTATACAGAATACATTAGGCAATGTTAGTGGAATGGTTTGTGATGGAGCAAAAGCCGGGTGCGCCATGAAAGTTGCAACATGTTCAAGTGCCGCTGTTCAATCGGCTGTCCTAGCATCGAACGGATTGTGTATTCCCTCTACAAACGGATTTATTGAAGAAGATGTTGAAAAGACGATAGAGAATTTCTGCAGATTAGGTGCTGAAACATCAAGTACAACCGATTCTGTACTTTTAGATATGATGGTGAATAAGCAACGGTAAGTACAATTGATTGAAATGAAAAGAGCTGATCTGAAGATCAGCTCTTTGTTGTTTATTCAGTTACTGCCTGGTTTGATGAAATTTCCTCACGATCCGTGTTTTGGTCGACGGGTTCTTTCTTAATACGGCTGTTCCCTACCGATAAAGCAACTAAGATTCCTATTCCGATAAAGATAAGTCCCGTTAAGAATACGCTCGAGAAGGAAGTTGACCAAACGTCTTTAATCGTTTCTATGACAGGTGTTTTTAAATCAGTCGGAAGTGGCAAGAGATCTGGATTGATTAAGATCCCAAACATCGCATCTGTTTTCTTCCCAATCTCTTCAAGCGCTTTTCCAAGGACCGGGTTTGAAGCGCCACTTGCTGCTTCATCTATCTTATTTGTTAGTGAATGGTTCATGACTGCGTTTAAGATCGTAATTCCAATGGTTCCTCCGATCGAACGGAAGAAAGTAGAAGCAGATGTTACTTCTCCGAGCTGAGATTTTGGAAACTCGTTTTGTACAGCAATCATCAATGTTGGCATAACGAGACCCATACCAAATCCGAGAATAACCATATAAGCGTATGCCGTAAATTCGTTAGAATCCACGTCCATCGTACTCATTAAAAAGAACCCAACAGCTGTGATCACCATGCCAGATGTTAATACTGTTCTGAATGTAAGCTTTAATAACAAACGGCCACCAATAATACTTGTTGTAATGAGTGCAATCATCATAGGAGTCATCGTCGATCCTGCTTTTGTCGGACTCACACCTAGTATTCCTTGCATGTACATCGGAACGAACATGATGGCTCCAAACATACCTAGACCAAGCAAGAAACCTAGAATATTTGTCGTTGCAAACACTCTATTTTTAAAGAGTGAGAGATTTAAGATAGGTTCTACAGCACGTTTTTCAATCGTGATAAATAATGCTAAGAGAACGATTACCCCACCAAACAATAAATAGCTTGTGGAAGATAGCCATTCAAACTTATCTCCACCAAATGTAAGTCCTAATAAAAGCAATACAACAGCTGGTATCAGTGTGAAAATACCGAAGTAATCAATATTTACTCTACCTGTGGCGGCCCTGATCGATTCATTCTTCATTCCAATCACGATCATTGCTGTAGATATAATTCCAAATGGTACATTAATCAAGAAAATCCAGTGCCAGCTAATATGATCAACCATGAGTCCTCCAATAAAAGGACCGATTACTGAACTTAAACCATAGATCGCACCAAATACACCTTGCCACTTTGCACGCTGTTCTGCTGTAAAAATATCACCGATAATCGTTTGAGATAGAGGCATGATCATTCCTCCGCCAATCCCCTGTATCCCACGATAAATGATGAGTTCTTCCATAGAATTTGCTGTTCCACAAAGTGCAGAGCCTGCTATAAATATTAAATTCCCTATTAAATATAGTTTTCTTCTTCCGTAAAGATCAGAAAGTTTACCTACGATCGGCACTACAGTAGTTGATGTGATCAAATAGGCTGTCGTCACCCAAGCAAAGATAGAAAACCCGTTTAAATCAGCAATAATAGTTGGCATTGCAGTACCTACAATGGTTTGTTCTAAAGCACTAAAAAACATACCAATGATCAAACCAGCCAATATCAATTTTGTATTTAATGGATTTTGTGTTGTCTCCATGTTCATCTTTCTCCCTTATAAGCTGGACTGTCCAAGCTTTTAGTGTTCGTTTATAAGTTCACTATTTCCTTCACAGAATAAAACCTTCACATTATTAAGTATTGCCCGAAGCTCTATTTCAAAGACTTATTTGCTAGTCACTATCTGCATGTTCCATTTAATTTAAATGATCGCTATAGTTATAAGTACTTTCATATATACATCATATGACCACAAAGTCATAATTACCATTAGTTAGTATACTCGGGTCATGACCACTCAGTCAAACAAAATATTTACACATTTCATTCCTTCTCCATGTGTTAAAATTATCCATAAAGAAATATCGAGCAGAGGAGTTAAACTATTGGAGCACAATGAACTAATTGGTGAAGGGAGTACCGCACAGGTCGTAAATTTTTCTTCAACCGAAGTTGCAAAGATTTTTTATGATCACATATCTGATGATTTTATTGAACATGAGTATTCAATCCATAAAAACATTCTTCAATCAAGGCTTTCGGTTCCCGAAGTAAGATGGGGTAAACCGATTTTTGGGAAAAGAGCCTTGATATATAGAAGAGTCGAGGGAACCACGTTAACGAGCCTATTAAGTTCTCAACCTAAAAAAGCACTTCATTACTTAAAAAGGATGGCTGCTCTCCAAGTAAGTATCCATGATAAAAAATTATCTACTCTTCCCTCTCAATTTGAAGTTTTAAAACAAAAGATTATGTCAGTAAAAGAACTAAGTGAGGATGACAAGAAAAGAATCATCAAAGAATTAGAAGAACTCCCCCGTGGTAAATGTGTATGCCATGGTGATTTTCATCCTGACAATATTTTAATTACAAAAAACAAAGCAGTAATCATTGACTGGTGTGATGCTACAAGTGGCAACCGTATAGCAGACTTAGCACGAACTATCCTCATCTTGTGTTACGGTGGTTTACAAGATCGTACATCTTTTCTAAATTTTAGAACTACTTTATATGTACGAAAACTTTTAGCTATGTATTATAGAAAAAGTTA
Organism: Fictibacillus nanhaiensis; assembly: GCF_049537595.1. Lineage (GTDB taxonomy): Bacteria > Bacillota > Bacilli > Bacillales > Fictibacillaceae > Fictibacillus > Fictibacillus nanhaiensis_F. The sequence continues at coordinate 427,576 of NZ_JBMULM010000002.1, read as the reverse complement.
TACTAGACATTACCAGTTCTCCATAAAAACATTAGAGAGCTGGATGGTTCCGATAGCTGCAGCACGATTAAGTGAAAATCTTCCTGATTTTGAGAAAGAGTTATTATTATCAATAATTAATAAAGGTCTATTACGTAATTAATCGTTATGAAACCTCTGACTCGTTAAGAACGTTTTTAATAGATAATAAAATGAAGTGAAGGAGAATTACATATGATATATGAAATGACAGTTCAAGTTCGTGTATCGAACATGGAAGATGGTCAAAAGTATTATGAAACTCTGTTGAACCGTCAGCCTGACTTCGCTCCACATGAAGGATTTGCAGAATGGGAGTTACTTCCTAACTGCTGGCTGCAAGTTGCCGAGGGAGACCCAGCTGTTGGCAATGGACCTCTTCGACTTGGTGTAGTCGATCTCGATGCTGAGAGAAAACGATTGATCGATGTATTACATGTGGAAAGCTTTGAAATTTTCGAACGTGTCGAAGTTCCTGTTAGATGGGCTACGTTTTCCGACCCTTGGGGAAACCGCTTAGGATTATTTGAATATAAAGATTCAGAAGCCATGAACGAAAAGCTTCGACAGGTAGTTAGGAGATAGTTATGAGAGTCATCATTTCATCAGTAATATCGGTACTTTGTGGAGCACTGTTCTTTTTTGCTATTCCAGGCGGAAATCCATTTAAGCTTAATCTACAAGGTGTGTTATTCGGTCTATTCTTTGGGATTGTTACAGCTCTACCCTTTTTCCTTTTCTGTACATTGCCAATTGCATTTATCATTGAATCTTCTAAAGATAGAATGAGATTGAAATTTAGATACCACCTTCTTTTATATGTCGCACTAAGTATTGTATTTCTTTTGATATACCGCTTTACCATCTTCTACTGGGCTAAGTTTGAAGGACTGAATACGTTTGCTGTATTTGGCTATGGAATAACTTGTTCAATCGGTTTTTGTTTAAGTTATGCATTATTTAGACCTAGAAGAAAACGCGAACCCAAGGAGCCTAAAAAACCTACAGGTCCATCAGACGAAAGAAGATACAGAAGTAAAAGTACTGTTTGAGCGAGAGGAACGTGGGGATGAAGAAAAAAAGTGCTTTGAAGATTTTTCTAGGATTTATCCTTTTGTTCTTATTGATAAATTGGGTATTTCCTTATTCACCACTCACCATTAATAAATCAATTTCCTATGATGGAGATCAAGTACTCATTGATGAGTATAAATCAGAATTAAAAGCATTCAAGCTGGAGTATGAATCTCGTCTCAATCAACAAAGAAAAGAAGAATTGATTAAAGACCTGACCACGAATGATGTCGAATATCTATTACAAATGTATGAACTTCCTTGGTTGGTCGACAAAGATTCTATAACCATCACACAAAAAACGTTAACTGATATGGAGTTTGAAGTTAATGAATCAATAGATATACTCATCAACCTTGCGTTTCAAGAGAAATATTCAGAAAGTACTAAGGATTATATGCAAAACTTATTAACGCAAACGTTAAATCTCGGAAAGGAAATTGATAAACTGAAATATCATTCGAGTCTTCATTCAAGAAGTACGATTGATCGGCAAATACGAAATCTACATGTTCATTTCATCTCAAATTTTAGGATGCTATCTACTTTCTATAAGGAGCATCTAAGGTCAATAAAAGAAGCTTGAGCAATAGCGCTCAAGCTTCTCTATTCAACCACTCTAACTTTGTACCAAACCGCATCCCAATTCTTTTTTTTCACACGTTCTTTGTATATTTTTCTTCGAACTTCCGTGCTTTTGTAAGAATCTGTTGGTCTAACTTCCATGCTCAGTACATCCTTTAATCCACATGGTGCAGCAAGAATCACTTCGCCTTTCTCATCGAGCCTAACACCAAGAGCCGTTACCGTTTCAGGAAATTTGGAGATTGCATCAACTGTTGACGAGTAAGGTTCGAAATTATTATTCACGAGATGCATTCTGGCTTCGTTTTTTACAGACCACGGCAAATCTGGGATCTGTTCTAAAAGCATTTCCTCATATTTTTTTTCACTCTCTTTTTTGATGTCTTTAGGATTGAAATAAACAACATCGATATCAGACAGTCTCGTTCTTTTCTGAAAGCCATGAAGGGTATCCCAAACTTTAGAACGAACAAACCCTGCACATATCCACCAATCTGGTAAATCTAACGTTTTGGCAGCATGTAAAATCCGCATCATCCAATCATCATTTTTTATCATTTCTACTATGTATTGATGTTTATCCCTCATTTCATCCCCTCTTTCCTACGTATATATTTTAAGGGTACTACAATCATTCCGTTTGTAAAATTCCACATCTTTTAGTGATAAAAAAAATTGACAAAGTTAGATTCATCATAATATGATAATAGTAACTTCATAACTCCTAAAGGGGAGTAGCTTTTACAATATAGTCGTCATTTCGGAGCTTCGTGCTCTCGGCTATATTGGCAACTTTATCGTTGTTAGCAAGACCTTTACCGTTCGGTTGGTAAGGGTCTTTTTTATATGTAAGACCTTTACCTGCTATTGGTAGAGGTCTTTTTTATTTGTTATCAGGAGGTCGCTTCATGTAATTTGTTCTCGCTTCATTCATGCTTCTATCATTTTTAAGGAGGAACCAAAATGGAACTATCTATCTTGTTAGAATACGGTTGGATCTTATTAGTGCTGATCGCATTAGAAGGCTTATTAGCGGCAGACAATGCACTGGTCTTAGCCATAATGGTCAAACACTTACCAGAAGAACAACGAAAAAAAGCATTATTCTATGGCTTGGTCGGCGCGTTCTTCTTCCGTTTCGCATCACTGTTTGCTATTTCATTCTTAGTCAACGTGTGGCAGGTTCAAGCTATCGGAGCTGTATATCTTCTGTTCATCGCACTTAACCATATCTTCAGAAAAGTTGTGGTTAAAAAAGCAGATGATACTACGGAAAAGTCTAATTCTGAAAAGAAGAAATCTGGTTTTTGGACGACAGTATTAAAAGTTGAACTAGCTGACATCGCGTTTGCTGTGGATTCAATCCTGGCAGCTGTAGCATTAGCGGTGGCACTTCCTGATTCAGGTCTTCCGAACATCGGCGGTCTAGATGGTGGAAAGTTCTTAGTGATCTTTGCTGGTGGGTTGATTGGACTCATCATCATGCGTTTTGCCGCTAACTTTTTTGTTAAACTTTTACAATCTAAGCCAGGTCTTGAAATTGCAGCCTTCCTCATCGTAGGTTGGGTTGGTGTGAAATTAGCTGTTTATACGCTTGCACACAAAGACTTAGCTATCCTCTCTGAAGGTTTCGCAAAGTCACCAGAGTGGAAAATCACCTTTTATGTTGTATTGATCTTAATCGCTGTTGGCGGTTGGTTTCTCTCTAAAGAAAAATCACCTCAATCACAAGCAGAATAATTGCAAAAAAAGAGAGGAGCTCACAATAGCTCCTCTTTCTTGTTTATCGTTTTCGAACAGAATCTCCTTCGATCAGGCTTACGTTGATTCGCTCATGTTCAGGACTTTGTTTTTTTTGTATCAAATTCAGCAGCAGTTCTGAAGCTAATGCTCCCCATTTATGCTTAGAATAGTTGATCGTCGCAAGTCTCGGTTGAATATATTGAGACACTTCGATATTATCAAAACCGATAATATGAACATCTTCACCAATACGAAGATTCGTTCTGCTGAAATAATTATACATACCGATCGCCATCTCATCATTCAAACAGAACACACCTACAGGTTCTGTAAAGTTTTGATGAATCTTCTTTCCTGCTTCTTCACCTGAATGCTTGTTAAAATCACCATCGATTTCGATGTACTCAATATGCGAATAGCGTTGTACCGCTTTTTGTACAGCTTCTAACCGCTGCCTCGCATCAAAAGAGATATCGGGACCTTTAACAACACAGATCTTTCGATGACCCTTTTCAGCCAGATAATCAATCGCGAGTGTTGCACCGGCTTTATTATCAAGCAATACTTGAGAGATGTTCGGATGATCCATTCTTCGATCCATCACGACCAGCTTATGTCCTCGTTCCGCGTGACTTAACAATTCTTTCGTTTCATATGTGGCATCTAGAATGATTGCGCCATCGATCATACGCTCAGGTAGAAAGCGATGTGATTCTTTCCCGCTGCAGACGATAAGCTCATAGCCGTTCTCGCTTAATGTCTCCATCATCCCCTGCAGAAGCTGACCATAAAAAGCACCACTATAGTTCGTTAAATAGATGCCAATGATTTTTGTTTCCCGTTTTTTCAAAGAACGAGCAGCTGCGCTTGGGATATAATTAAGTTCTTTAGCGATCGCCAATATTCGTGCTGATGTTTCCTTCGTAACTTTCGGACTTCCGTTTAAGGCATAGGAGACCGTGGAAATGGAAACACCTGCTTGTTTTGCAATGTCTTTAATACTTACCAACGAACTTCTCTCCTATCTCTCATGTTGCAAACGTTTCCTTTATTATAACGAATGGTTATGAATAAATCTCTACGGTATTCACGTCTGCTGACAATTTATTTACAAATCCAGAGCGATTCACGCTCACGCCACCATCTCGGTAGATGTTTTGATACGTATTGGTCTTTACTTCTTGGCCATTAACGATGAGTCGATTACTTTCCTCACCGCGATCTCGGAATATCATTTTGACAGATTTCCCGTCGATCATATACTGCAATTCAAGGCCATTCATTTCTTCTGTTAATATTGGATCAATGATTAGGTTCTCCCCTTGCGGACGAATACCTAAACAATTTGAGATCAACTGGTTCATATAGATTCCAGGACCAGAAGAATAGATTCTCCAACCACCTTTAACTTTGGCTTCACCATCTTTTAGTTCGCCAAAACGTTCTTGTGCTTCATAACGGGTTTTAAAATCACCATCAGAACTTGAGAAATAAGCATTACTCTGACGTCGCTCTGCATTTGGAACTTTTTCTTGGATCATAACAGGATTGATCTTCTCTAATCCACTCCACACTTCTTCTTTTTTCCCTAGCTTCGCCATCGCTTCAACAAAACGAATATGAGCATGAACATATTGAAGTCCGATCTCTCGTCCAAAGTTCGATGCTTGTTCAGCACGTTTGAAATGTGTACTCACACCGCCTTTATAGTGAGCCGGCTTGTCCATCAACCTTACGCCATCTGGACAATAAAACTTATCCATGATCAGATCAAGATGCTGTTCCGCTTGTTCCGGTGTTAACAATTCGGCGATCATACTGCGCGTCATCGGTAATAGACGATAGTTGATACCAGTCGTGTTATCACTAGGATGAAGCATTAATTTGGGTGATTTTGGATCCTCCATATAAACAAATCCAGGGATTACATCTTTGCTTAACATATGTTCTTGATAGTCTGCCTGAATGTTTTTAGCGAGCTCGCTAAGTTTTGTAGCTTCTTCTTTGTCCACATGCTGTAGTTGTTGTGAGAACTGAGTCATAACTTGATACGTTAAAGCAACCGTCCATGAACTCACCATGTATTTTTTAAGCTGTGGATTTGCAGGTTGAAGCGTATCATCCCAATCTCCGTCCCCATAAGAGGAAAGGTGCGTATCATGCAAAAAGTTCTCTCTCATGTAACGGATCTGTTTTTGAATATGCTGTAATAATGTTTCTTTTTTCTCAGTAAAGTTAAAATCACGGTTAGACGTGTAAGGGACTTCCACACGTAAAATATCAAAATCATTCGTAGCTGCAAGGTAATCCGTCACTAACTTCAGTGGCCATACAATGATATCTCCATGTGAATCATCTTGCTGAATTTTGAAGTATTGATCAAACATGAACCATTGTGGCCAGTTACCCGTCTCGTCAAACTGATGAGAATATACAGTAAGCAAGATGTCTTTTACTGCACCATAATGCTGAGTTGCTAAGAAGTATTCAGCAGGTCCTTGGCAAACATCACGAGTTCCCCACGCTGCACCACCATATTGCTCAAGACCATGCGGAACAGAATAATGAATAAGCATGTTATGTGTATACCAATGAGCTAAGGCGTTCATCTTTTGAAGCTCGTGTGTCTCGACTCCATCCTTCGTCAAACGGAATCCACGGTTCGTATTTTGTATAAATGTACGGTAACGCTCGATTTCCGTTTCAATCGTCTTACTTGTAAACGGAATCTTCTTCCCATCAATCAACCCTTGATGAGAGATGCCCCACTCATTTGTTGGTTCAAGATCGCAAACCACGAGAGACGCAGATCCACGATCCATGTTATCCCCAAAGATTGTCTCGTCTGTAAAGTTCCACTCTGTACCCGTGATCTTCATTCGATAGCTTAAATTTCCATACGTTTTTGCACTGTCAGAAGCAGCATCCGCGAAGAACGAAATTACATCATCTTCTTTTTCCATCTTAAATGGCACTTCGTATTCTTGATTATTCAAGGATACTTGGTTAGTCACAACGAATCGGTATGATTTACCGCTGAGAGCCTTAACATGCAGCTCAACTTCAGGAGTATCGATTGTTGTGTAGTTGGTGATAATGAACGTCTCATCTTCAGTCTTATAGAACCAACGCGTATAGTTAAAGCCCATCTCGAACATCGAAGGCATTGTTAATAGTTTCAGTTTTCCATCTAACTCAACATAGATTCGTTGACCCGATGTTTTCATAACATTCAACGCATTACGCGCATTCGTCATCATCTTATGAAAAGAAGTGTTTCCTACTACTAATTGCGAATTAAAGATTCCGTACATATAAGAAGTAGTCGTAATCGTGTCCTCTTTTAAAGAAACGTTATCACCCGTAACGAGAATATGTCCATGAGGTCGCTCTACGATTCTTTCTTTTTCTTTTAAAACAATATGTTCATAGGTCGGTGTAAAAAAGGATAGAAGCGTTTCTCCTTCATACTCTTCTAAAATACGCTCTGGGAAAAGAGCTGCCACTTCTTCCATTGAAAGATCCACTGTTTTTAATGTTCCGTCAAACTGGTCATTGCGGTTGATCTTTTCAAGAATAGTCGCATCTTTTTGTGGTTGATCCTGTACTTCATTCCAAGTAGCAATTATCTCATCCTTAAAATCAATAGATGTAACAGCTTCTTGATGATCCTCTTTAAAGCATCCATAAAAGTTGATGTGATGTTTACCATCAAGTACAAATCGCTCTGATTGAAGTGCAATATAAGCGAATTCGTATTGATACACTTCACTTTCTAAGTTTTCCTTATAAAGTGCTTGTGGTACATCTGTTTCTTTATAGGAAGTACCGAAGAATTGAAAACCATCTGTTATATAGCCAACAGATTTCGTTAACGATCCTTGTTGCAGGTAAGGAAAGGCTTTTCCATTAGGTTGGTTTTGACGGGAACAGATCACATAACCTAGCTTCTCATCTTCAAACACTCCATGATCTACATACTGAGCGATGAATGCTTCATTTGTTCGAACAGCACCTATGTGAGCAAGACCCACGTCTTGACCATAAATAATATCAGCATTCTCAGCCTTTCCTTGGAGTTCGATATCCCAGAACCAGATACCATTTTCTTTTAATGAAAAAGTGACTGTATAAGAGACGTCTTGAAATGTACCTCTCCAAAAGACCTGATTCTCATTATATGAAACAGTGCTGTTTGATTTACTACCTAACAGTGGAGTTACTTGAATACCCTCATCGTTAAAGACACGTAAATAAAGATTGTTTAAAGAACCATCGATCGGATTACTCATCCATTGGTTGATCATCGTATCATGGTGGGAAGCTTTGTAGATATCACCAGTACTTAAGAACGCAAATGTAAAGTCACCAGCTTTAATCGTGATGTTCCCTTTCGTTAAGGTTGTCATTGTCTATCCCTCAATTCTTTTATGATGTCTATTTTGTAATAAGGTAAATTCTGTTGATATAAACATGAAATTTTCATCTCTTTTAACATAAATGAAAGCATTTTATCGAAACGTTTCAATTAAATTCAAGAGAGTTCCTAAGTTTTTGAGTTTCATACTGTTATCTTCTTCATTCCTTTTGCAACAAGGAAAATAGTATATGAAACCTTATGTTTCCAACAATTTATGGAAGGAAACCTCTTTTTGAAAATTCCATGTTGTAAACGATTACAACTTGAATTATAATGTGCTTATCGAAACGTTTCAACAATAATCTCAAAGAAAATTCGGGAATAATAAAAATTGATTGCTTTCACAGGCAAATTATAGGGGGAACTCACATGAAAAAACGTTGGTTTAAAAAATCGATGGTTACGTCAATGGTTGGTGCACTTGTACTATCCGGCGTCTTAGCTGGCTGCTCTTCAGGTTCAGAAGACGGAAAAACAACAATTACGGTTTGGGGAATGGGTGAAGAAGCAAAATCACTTCCTAAGATCGCTGAAGAATTTGAAAAAGAAAATCCAAAGATTGACGTTAAAGTACAAGCCCTTCCTTGGGATCAAGCACACGATAAGCTTTTAACAGCCGTTGCTTCTAAAAAAGGACCTGATGTTGTTCAGATGGGTACAACTTGGATTCCTGAGTTTGCATCCGCTGGAGCATTAAAAGATTTAACACCTCATGTTAAAGATTACCCGGAACTAGATCCAAAACATTTCTTTGAAGGTTCTGTTGAAACGACAAAGTTTGAAGACAAAATGGTTGGTGTACCTTGGTACGTAGATACTCGCTTGCTCTACTATCGTACAGACCTGCTCGAGAAAGCTGGATTTAAAGAAGCTCCAAAAACGTGGGACGAGTTGAAGGAAGCCGCTGATAAGCTAGCTGACCGTGGAAAAGGGAAATATGGAATTTCGATCGATGCTAAAGAACAAAGCTTGTCATTCATGTTCGCACGCCAAAACGGCGCTGAACTATTAGGACCTAACAATGAGCCTAAATTCAATGATCCTAAGTTCGTTGAAGCGGTTGAATACTTGAACAGCTTCTATGAAAGTGGAGCAGCTCCAAAAGAAGAACTAGGAATGGACATCGTTCAAGGTTTCCGTGGAGACGGGATCCTACCAATGTTCATCAGTGGTCCTTGGATGATCAAACTGATCAACGACCAAGCTCCTGAGCTTAAAGGTAAATGGGGTACGGCTGTTCTACCGACAAAAGAAAATAACATTTCAGCACTAGGTGGATCTAACCTTTCTGTATTTGAACATACGAAGCACGAAAAAGAAGCGTTAAAATTCGCAGCATATATGAGTAAGCCTGAAACACAATTAAAATGGATGGAGATGACGAATTCCCTTCCAGCAACACAAAAAGCATGGGAAGACGAAGCTCTTACTGGAAATGAATTTTACAAAGCGTTCGGTGAACAGATGAAAGCTTCACAACCGATGCCTGTTATTAAGCAATGGGAAGAAATCGCTCAATCTTATCTAAAGAGCTTTGAGAAGATCTACAGAGGCGGAGCAGACGTTCAGAAGGAATTAGATAACTTCGACAAAAAAGCTGAAGAGATCTTAAAGAAATAAATCCTGTTGATCCGGGGTATAACGAGCAGGTAATCCTGCTCGTTACCTTTTTATCATCAACACGGGTAACGATGAAGGATGTGAAAACATGAAAAGCTATTCAAAAACGACTCCTTACCTCTTCATTGGACCAGCACTTCTGTTATTGGCTTTATTCTCTCTTTTTCCCATTGTTCTTGCATTGGTGATTAGTTTTACAGATATTGACCTAGCTGGACTTGCAGACTATTCAAATATTAGCTTTATTGGAATCGAAAACTATATAAATATCTTTAAAGATCCTATTTTTCTAAAATCAATCGGCAACACTGTTTTTTATGTCGTATTTGGTGTTCCTCTCGTTATCGCTTGTTCACTTGGTATCGCCCTTTTGATTAACTTTGGTACAGCGCGTATCTTCAAGGCTTTTCGTCTTGTTTTTTATATGCCTTCGATCACAAACGTTGTAGCAGTAGCTGTAGTGTGGACGTACCTATACAACCCACAGTTTGGTCTGTTCAACTATCTGCTCGGTCTAGTCGGCATTCCTGCTATACCATGGTTACAAGACCCAACGATCGCAAAAGGATCATTGATCGCATTAGCTGTTTGGCGCGCGATCGGTGTAAACATGATTATTTTCTTAGCAGCTTTACAAGGTATTCCGAAAACGTATTATGAAGCAGCTCAATTAGACGGTGCGAACAACTGGAAACAGCTCACGAAGATTACGATTCCTCTTCTTCGTTATGCCATTTTCTTCGTGTCGATCACAACAATGATCGGATGGATTCAGTTCTTCGAGGAACCATTCGTTATGACGAACGGCGGACCGCTCGATAGCACCACTTCTGTCGCTCTCTTCATCTACCGCAACGGATTCCAGCTCAGCAACTTCGGTTATGCTGCTGCAGGATCATTTGTCCTGTTTGTAACCATTATCATCATCACGATGATTCAGTTCCGATTGCAAAAGAAAGATACCGATATTTAAGACGTGAGGTGAGAACATGAAAACAAAAGTATCTGATGCGAAGAAAGCATACAAAATTCAGCAATGGATCGCAGGAATCGTCTTAACGCTTGGCGGTCTTTTAGTAGCCATCCCTTTTATTTGGATGATCCTCTCTGCTTTCAAACCTGAAAGTGAAGTCCTTCAGCTCACACCGACTCTGTGGCCTGAAACCTTTACAACGGAGAACTTCGTCTACCTGTTTGAGAACATGAACTTTGGTGTTTATTTGCGAAATACGATCATCATCGTCCTCTGTTCTTTCGTCGGACTTTTCTTTAATGCGATGGCTGGATACGCGTTTGCGAAATACAAGTTTAAGGGAAGAGAAAAGCTTTTCTACCTTGTGTTAGCAACAATGATGATTCCAGGACAAGTAACGATGATCCCTGTTTATTTAATCTTAAACCAGATGGGCTTGACGAACACGATGGCTGGTGTAGTTCTGCCAGGATTAGTTGGTGCATTCAGCATCTTCTTGTTCCGTCAGTTCATGTCAACCATTCCTGATGAACTGCTTGAAGCAGCACGTTTGGATGGAGCAAGTGAGTTCCGTGTGTTCATGCAGCTTGTTCTACCTATTTCAAAACCGATCATGGCCGTTCAAGGAATTCTAACGTTTATCGCGGGCTGGAACAGTTTCTTATGGCCTTTGATCATCGCGAACGACGAAAGCTTGTACACGTTATCTGTTGGGTTAAGTCTTTTGAAAGGGCAATACGGAGGAAACTTTGCGTTACAGATGGCCGGATCAACGTTCATGGTTGTTCCAATCGTCATCATCTTCATCATCTTCCAGAAGCACATTATCGAAGGCTATACCATTTCAGGTATGAAATAGAAGGTTAACGTTAAAGAACCCTCGATTCGAATATGTAATCGGGGGTTCTTCTTGTTTTTATGTGTTTACTTCTTTGAGCTTGGTTTTCTTCATACACTCCCTGTTATCCATGTACGAAAAAAGAATTTTGTCGAAAAGCCTATAAATTATTTTGAAGACCTATAAATTATTTTGAAGACCTATAAAATTTCTTGAAGGACTATAAATCAAGAACTACGGCCTATAAACCAAAATGGATTGCCTACCATACTTCAAAATACCGCTCTCAATCCAGTACTCTTATCCCCAACCCTCAAGCTCTGACAATAAAATACCTTTTTTCTTTACTAATAAACCAAATTCATCTTCAAAACCCCTCAATGTTGTTATCGTCATATCCGAGAAAGAGAACTTATATATTCTTTCAAAATCTCCTTTAAGAGAAAAATAGATGCTCTCTTCTTCTGGACTAAAAATCATAGACAACTGGGTAGGATTGTCCCCTTCCCTTTGAATGGTTTGCTTCAGGATGGATAATCCTTGTTCAACGGAAAAGTTACCTCTTTTGTTTGCCAATTCACCATAAGCTAGGCGATAACGATCACTTCCTGGTCCTTGTAATGTATTATCTTCATGCTCCATCTCATCTCGAACTGAAAAATTTGTAAGAACCATAAAATTATCCTCTAGCTGATCTGTGTCTATATATTTTCTTCCAGGCTGTATTATGAATGACTTTTTGTTTGGCCCAACTATTAAACTTTGAACACTATAATCTGGAACATTTACGATTTCTTTTTCTTGAAGGTATGTAGGTAGCACTGACGTTTTTACTTTATCAGACAACACCTCATCAAATAGCCTCATCATATGAACGCTGTTTTTGTTTCTCTTATATTTGCCCTCTTCATTCGGGGTCACAATATGAAGGTTCATAAAGATACCCTTATTATTAAAGCCTATGGCTGGCAAGAAACGGCCGCCTTCTTTTTGGAGAATAATGAGCTGGTTGTCTCCTGATAAGGCCATTTTAATCGGTCGCTCAGACAGATCAAAGTTCATTCCAATATATGTCCGTTCTTCATGCAAAACAAAACTTGTACACATTTTTTCTTCACTTCCACTATGAATTTTGTAGCTGGATAAATGGGGAGTTCAACTGTCATAAAAAGAAATTCCACACAAAAATGCTGGACCCTTTTATTGTCTTTTACGGTACGTGTTTTTATTTTTCTTACACGTTCGCCGCTAAATGTTTGATTTTCACCGATAAACATCACGGTTTCCCTGATAAATTCATACTCACCACCTATGAATCACTCCTGACAACCGCTAACCTCCACACTTCCACCTGAAATCCTCAAAACAAGCTAGATCCAACAAAAAAAAACACCCTTATCCTTTTGGAGTCGGGTGCTGCATACAATTATTGAATTGAAAACTTTTCTTTTTTCAACAGATCCTCTGGTTTCTTACCGATCGGATCTTGGTGGAAGTAATCGCGAATCACACCATCTTTTAGATAGTTAGCGATCGATACCATGATCATTCCTTGATCGAGCGCGAGATATGCTTTGGCGATTTCGCCTGTTTCTACGTTTACAGAATCATAGAATCCGTACTCGCTATACGTATTGAACTCTTTTAATGCTTTAATGTTTTTTCGAACAGCAGTAGGATCATAGTCTAGTGCTAAGAAAGAAGCATGAGCCGTTACGGTCGCACCATCTTTGTATCCAGAAGTACCAAGTGGTGTTGCCGCGAACTCACTGTAACCATCTGGAGTTGCAGATGGAGAAAAGCCCCATGCTTTGTACCCTTTTTCTTCTGCAAAAGCTTGCTGTAATTCAACATGACGCTTGTTGTTTAGCCCAAGCGCATTCTTGCCAAGTTCTACCTCATTTAATACGATTCCTGGCATAAGGCTTTCAAACATGCTTCCGCCCCAGCTCGGAACAAATTTTACACCGTTGTATTCGTAATGCCCTTCAAAGACAGAAACGCCATCATATTCATGAGTTTCACCTTCTGGAATCTGTGCTTGCCAATCCCATTCTTTTGGCATCGTACGGTACATCTTCCACCAGTGATCGCTTGGCACATCGCCTTTACCGATTGATATGTAACTTGCTACACGTGGTTCTGTGTTAAATAAGCCATAGTGATGATCGGTTAACTTCCCTTGTGCAACATCATATCCCCCACGGAATTGTCCCACTTCTGGATCATATAGAGTCGTATAATTCATGTTTTCAACGAGCTTACTCGTTTGTGGATTCAGCTCATCATAAGCTTGTCCAACGACAATCAACCCTGCAGACAGCCAGCCGTTATCCACCTGGGAGATGAATTGTCCCCAATCCTTTTTAACGGAACCATCTTTTGTGTTGTACCAGTTATAGTATAAGCCATTCCACTTTTCAAGATTTTCAAGTGTATTCAACGTGATTTGTATACGTTTTACCGCTTCTTTTTTTGAGATGATTCCTAATTCTTGAGCAGAGATCGTACTCATCATATACATCCCAATATTAGTTGGAGATGTATGTGTTGCATCTTTTTTGCCCTCTGCTGTATATCGAGTCTCATCATAGGTCAAACCTGTTTTTGGATCAGTATGATCTTGATAAAACTTGTATGTCTTCTTAGCGATAGCTTTCAATTCCATTTGAAATGCATAATTTTTTCCCTTATCAGTGGCGAACGCTGATGATGTTATAAATACATTCGCAAACAAGCTGAACATCAATACAAAGCTTATGATTTTACTTTTTTTCATTGATGTGTTGCTCCTCTCCATAATTAGAAAATAAATAATCGAAACGTTTCACTAATAGTTTAGCATGTTTGATCGGAATAAATAAGGAGCATAAAAGCTTTTGCGTCAATGGTTGTATGCGTTTTCATAACAAACAGTAGAATGGTCGGAGAAAACTGATAATAATAGGAAATGAGCTATCTATTTAAGGAAAATAAAGGATAACGTTTTCTTTACGAGAAGAAAGTAGTAATAGAAGTAAAAAGGAGTTATAGCGATGTATAAGAAAACAGTTCTTGAAACACCCGTAGTAATGGATCGTCAGGAAATGAAGCTAGTCGGTTTGAGGGTTCTATGCGAGGGAGATCAATACATCCACGAGATACCGAATGCTTCGAAGACTCTGCATTCCCAACTACAGTCCATCCTGCATGTTGTGGACCCGTCAATTCAAATTGGCGCGTTCATTGTTGATGCTTCTACCGTTCAAGAGGATGGATACTGGGTCTGTGTGGAAGTAGAAAACTTCGAAAATGTTCCCGCTGGAATGATGACTTTAACTATTCCACCTCAAAGATATGCTAGCATCCAACATGTTGGAAGAAATGATGAAATTAAAGACACCTACGAAAGATTACATAAGTGGATTCAAAAGAATGGATACGTCAGGCTTCTAAACAACTGGCACATCGAGGTTTTCTATTCCTTTAATAATGTAGATCAATTAAAGATCGAATTGTACGATACCATTCAATAATACTAGGAGGTTACTATTATGAAAGAGAGATCTGATACTATGTCTGGCTATAAACCGATTCTAACGTCTATAGATACGGTTAAAAGTGTTATAAAAAGGATTGATGATTTTATCAATTTAAAAAGTGGAGTATTAGAATTATGAACTTTAAACAAAGTGAATCTCTCGAAATTCTAGAACGTACACCTGCCGTTTTGACTCACTTGTTATCTGGACTCTCTCATGAATGGTTAAGAAGCAATGAGGGTGGGAGTTCGTGGAATTCTCTTGAAGTTGTCGCTCACTTGATCGACTGTGAAAAGAGCAACTGGATACCGCGGATTAACAGCATTCTTTCAAGTCATGAGAATGAACCCCTTCCACCTTTTGATCGATTTTCTCATCTGGGAAAAGAAACAGGGATTGAAGAACTGCTGCGTGAATTTTTGCAGTGCCGCCAACAGAGCTTATACCAATTAGGGACTTTAAAAATTAGTTCCTTTGATTTAAATAAAACTGGACTACACCCCGAGTTTGGCTCTATTACCCTACAACAATTACTCTCAACTTGGACCGTTCATGATCTTACACACATCAACCAGATTACTAGGATTCTGTCTAAACGTTATGATTTGGATGTTGGTCCGTGGAAAACATACTTAAGCATACTCAAATAACGTTCCCCACGTGGGAGCTTTTTTTATTTTTACGCGGAGGAAAATAATGGATTATGTCGAATGATTATAGTTAACTTTATTAGATAAAAAAAGAGATAGCGAGATTTAGGGGGAAAATTTTATGTATTTACTAGTCCTTCGGCGCATTGTTTATTTTTTGATGCCGATCGTGGGTGTTTTTTTCATTGGTGCACTTCCTTACCTTTTCTTCAGCAATGTTCAAGGTATCGAAGCTGTTGCTCGTTTACTAGATTCTGGCGCACTCGAGAATGCACTCTTTTTAAACCAGGATTTAGGATTATTTTTCGAGCCTTATCTTGATAAGATATGGGAGCTGTTCATAAACCTCATAACGTTTTCAAACGTGACTTTTTATGAATATCAACAGGAGAAGTCACTATTCCCAACCATTTTAAAACCTTATTTTTATTCGATAAAACTAGTATTAGGTGCATTCTTTCTAGCCATAGCTTCATCAATCATACTAGCTTTGATCATCAAAATTTTACCTGACCGCATTCAAAAAGGAATTCGCTTCTTGTTTTTTTCACTCGAGTCCTTACCCGATATCTTTATCGTTGTTATCATCCAATATAGCATGATTCTGTATGTTAGAAATACGGGAAATCTCTTGTTCCCCATCGTACATAGCGATCAAAATCCTAGCTATTTCTTACCGATTTTTTGCTTGAGCATCTTGCCAGCTCTTTTCTTAATTAGAACGTTGCTGTTTTTACTCGATGATGAAGATTCAAAAACATATGTAGAATTTGCCCGCGCAAAAGGAATACGATATGCGCTGATCCTTTATATTCACATGCTAAGAAATTCACTTTTAAGTCTGTTCTATTATTCGAAGAACGTGTATTGGTTACTAATCTCTACACTCTTTATGGTAGAAACCATTATGGCGATTCCCGGTATCACTGATTTTATGCTAGATAACGGTCCTACGACACCGGATGTCATTACAGTTAGCGTTTTGCTCATGTTCGTTCCGTTTTATCTATTATTTACACTTTCCTCTTATGTACTAGAGTATAAGCTGGGACGTACTAATGAGGAGGTGGCGTAAGATGTCTGTATGGAGAAGTCCGTTATTTTTAAGTGGTTTTCTAATTATTGTTACCTTGTTTTTCGGAAGCATCATCTATTCACATTTTGTACCGAATGAAGAACAGCCAGTGATGCAAATTCGATTTGACGAACAGAAACAGCCTGTTGATTCAGCACCAATTGCTCCTTTTAAAGAAATGCCTTTTGGTACTGATCGGTTTGGTGTCAGCATCTTGCACAAGGTGATCGATGGAGCAAAGTATACATTAGGATTTGCATTCTTAGTCGCATTCGCTCGTCTTTTCTTCGGAACATTATTGGGATTAATCTTGAGTCAACTACCAAAATCTATACTTCGGGGTTCAAGCAAACTCTTTGAATCCTTTTATTATGCACCTGCAACCATTGTCGCCTATTTACTTATCTATCCTGTTCTCCAAATTTTCACATGGTCTGTACCGAAAGAACAGCAAACCATATTCTCTTTGCTGATTCTCATATTAATCGCAGTCCCTACCGTGATGGTAACAGTAGCCAACGAAACGTCAAAGTTTTTAGAGAATGAATTTATATCTTCCGTTAAAGTTCTTGGTGGAGGCAGAATTCACAAGCTCCGGAAACACGTATTACCTTATCTAAAACCGCGATTAAGCATTCTATACAGCCAACAGCTAATCGCAACGCTACTACTGGCAGCACATCTTGGCATTTTACAAGTTTTTATTGGTGGAACTGACTTTATCACTCTCGATCCACTAGAAAATAATACGGTGCCTGTTGCTATGATCAATGAATGGTCGAGCATGATCGGTGCTAACTACTATCAAATTCGTGGTGATCGCTGGATCGTATTTGCTCCACTTGCTGGATTTGCAATTACCATTCTCGCGTTGAACTTTATGGTTGAAGCCATGAAACGCCAATACCTCGCAAAAGGTGCTTACACGAAAAGAACAAGAAGAGTAAGAAAGACAAAAACTCCTGTACAAGTTAAGAAATTGTCTCAAGAGCAGTTTGATAGGATTATGAAAACAGGAACGGACAATTAATGTATAAGAAGGACTCGATGAGGCAAGGATTTACCTTATCGAGTCTTTTATCATTTGTCATGTTTTTTGTTCTTTTTGAATAAAGGAGTATTACACAATAAAAAGGAGTGAACGCTTTGAGCGAAGCAGACCTTAACGTCATTTTTTATACCTTATTCCTTCTACTCGGGTTACCGATCAGCTATAAATACGCAAAGTTTACTGTCACACATACGGGTATGGTACTTCCCCACTTCTTTGTCAGCCTAATGCTTAACTTATGCATAGGTACAGTAGGCATTGTAGGATGGATTTTCTTTTCTGTAAAAATCTCTAGAGCATTTACAATCGGTGGTATCTATTTAGGGGCATGGATCATTTCAATAAGTCTAGTCACCTTGTTAGTCCTTCTCCTAGTAAAACGTAAATCAATGATACAAAGCTTTCACTATCTTTCATCCAAATAAAAAAAACCTTCCGCGTTCAGGAAGGTGTTTGCTTCTTTATGCCTTGATACTCTCCTTCTCGAGATCTGATGCTGGACCAAAGAACTCAAAATGAATGTTCTCTTTTGGTACATTCAACTCTAGAAGAGCTGTATTTATCACCTGCATAAATGGAATCGGGCCACAGAAATAATATTCTGCATCATCTCTTATTGGTAGAATCTCTTTCAACCAAGCTTGATCCACGTAACCAGTCTTTGTATAGTCTAGATCTTCGTCTAATGGACTTTCATACACAAAATGTGTAGTGATATGATCTGAAGCTTCTGCAATTTCTTGAACTTCTTTCTTTAAAGCGTGTGCTTGGCCGTTGATTGCAGCATGAACAAATGTGATTTTTCGTTCTGGCTGTTCACTTGCTACAGTTTTCAGCATACTCACCATAGGAGTTAAGCCTACACCACCACTAATAAGTACTACCTGCTTTTCACTGGTTGTATTTAAATAAAAATCACCTGCTGGAGCGCTCAAATGAAGGATGTCTCCTTCTTTAACACTCTCGTGCAAATAAACGGAAACTATTCCGTCTACTGCATTTCTACCGCTTTCTTTTTTTACAGAGATGCGATAGCTGCTTTTCCCTGTAGCATCAGACAAGCTATACTGTCTAATATGTGTGTTTTCCTGACCTGGTATATCCATTTTGACACTCACATATTGGCCGGGCTTAAATTTTGCAAGTGCTTTTTTATCTTCTGGCTCTAAATAAAAAGACGTGATTACAGAGCTTTCTTCTACTTTACGTGCTACTACAAAAGGTCTGAACCCTTCCCATCCCGCATCCTCATACATGTTACGTTCAATCCCAATAAAGACATCCGCAATTACACCATACGCTTCTGCCCAAGCATTGATGATCTCATCTGTTGCAGCATCACCAAGAACATCTTTTATAGCTAGAAGCAAGTTTTCACCGACCACAGGATAGTGCTCTGGCTTCACGCCTAGACTACGATGTTTATGGGCAATTCCTTTTACGACCGGAATGATGGCTTCAAGCTTATCAATATTAGCTGCTGCTGCGTATACTGCGTTTGCTAATGCAGCTTGCTGACGTCCTTTTTTCTGGTTTGCATGGTTAAATATATTCAAAAGCTCTGGATGCTTCTGAAACAGCAATTCATAAAAACGGGAAGTAATCGCTTCTCCGTGTACTTGCAAAACAGGTACGGTTGACTTAATAATTTCAATGGTTCTTTGTTGTAACATGTCAATTCCCCCTTATATTCTTACTACAACTCTATCGTAAAAGAATGGTAAAAGAGAATGTGTGATTTGAATCACTTTTCCTTAGGATTTTTTGTGAACATAAATAGTGCTATTTTCTTAGCCACATTTCTGCCTTTTGATTCATTTCCTTCTGAAGTCCCGCAGAATTCTTCAAGTCATCTAATGCTTCTTTTGCGTATTGTCTCGGAAAGATCTTATACAATGATCGTTTAAAGTCAGCTCCATCCTGCGGTTCCTTATAATGTGAGATCACATACTTTCCGTCTTTACTCTTAAGTTTGATTACGGCTGGAACGGAATGGCCGGACTGACCTTCTGCCTCTGTTGATTTGTTAAATCCCTGAAACAATGAGTAAAGATAGATAGATGTCATTTCCCCTGTTTCTTTCGCTCCATAGATCTTATGAACTTCAAACTGTTTATCCGATTCAGGATATACGCCTTCATAATGCTGGATGATGTAATCCGAGATTAACTCATTCATTTCAGAAGTTACTTTTACTTCATTAGAGGAGTGGAATGAAGTACACCCCATTAATAAGAAAAGCATGCTCCAAGTGATCAACGTCATTCTTACTATATTAGGTAACATTCATACCACCGCTTTCTTTACGTTAAATCTTGCCCCCAAAACGATTGTAAAAGAACCATGTATAGAGTAAGCAGCACAGAAATGATCATAAAGATAACTGAAATGAATCGGTAGTCATCCACTTTAGAGAGCGTGATTCCATAAACAGTCATTGCAAGTATCGTTGCTGGATAATACACAAAAAACATAGGATAAAACGTCAACGGGCCTAAAAACAACCCTAAAACAGCAAACTGAACACAAAATGCTAAGATTGAAAATAAAACCCACTTCTCTTTTCCTTTTGTTTTAATGGCACCGATTAAAGACATTAAACCTGCTCCAAGTACAATTATTATTAACGTCCACTCATATAGAAAGAACAGATTCTCATGATTTACTGCAAAATAATAACCCACCATTAATACAGGAAATATAGTAAGCATCAGATACGAACTTCTCTTTACATATTGATCGCTATCCAATTAACACTCCCCCTTTTTAAATAGCTTTCCCTACAATATTACCATTTTATGGTTCGTTTTCACTCAGTTCTTTTCAAACTATTCAAACGATTTTATAATAATATGATACTATTGAAAGATACAAAACTTCACAAAGTGAATAAACATTGTTCAGGAGTTGGCAAAGAGATGAGACGATCATTAATCACCTATAAAGAAAAATCTGTCCACCTTACTGAATGGGGTAAAGCCCACAACCCAACCATTGTTTGCTTACATGGCTTAGGAAGTACAAGTCTTAGCTTTCTAGAAGTAGCCGAGGAATTACAGAAGGACTTTAAAATCATTGCGTTCGATGCGCCTGGACACGGGAAGTCTGAGCCCTTTGACAAAGCTGTAGATTATGAGATGTCTAGACTCGTTGATTGGCTTCATGGTTTGTTCGCACACTTAAATGTAAGCGATTTCTATCTCTTATCCCACTCATGGGGAAGTTTTCTAGCTCTTCACTATTTGGTTCGTTATCCTGAACATGTCTTGGATACGATATTAATCGATGGCGGCTATCAAACAAAGCGTATCTGGTCTTCCTCTCTAGAAGAAGAAATGGATCATTATGAAAAAGATTTTGATGAGTACGTGTTCGATTCATGGTATGACTTTTTTCTAGCTGAAAAAGAAAACTATTTGATGTGGTCACCGTTAAAAAATATCGCAGTTCGTGATCTAGGTATCGAAAGAGAAGGTAAAGTTTGCTGGCATGCAAAAGGTGAAACTGCCCGTCATATTATTCGTGGCATGCATCTAAACGAAACAGAAGATATCTATCATCTTCTTCCACCAGGTATCACTTTACTTGTCGCCACCGTACCTGAGCGATTGTCTGAAATGAGATTGCAGACCGCTGAAACGTTTAGAAATAACGCAAACGGTGAACTACATATAGTGCCAAACACGACACACTTGTTGCACTGGGACAGACCCTGCATAGTAATCGATGTAGTTTTATCAAAATGGCTAAAAAAATCGGAGGTTAAATGATGGCATACCTACTCGTATATTTTTATAAATTAAAACCTGAAGTGAAAGAAAAGTTTCTTGAAATATCATCGAGATCGAATAAAAAATTTCAAGAATACGGGGGTGTGACAGAACAAATTTTCAAATTGTCCACATCACCAAAAAATTATGGATTCTCCTCTATTTCTGAAAAACTGCAAGTTGATGAAGGTGAAGAACTCTGGATCGGCCTTCTTCGTTTTCAATCTGAAGAACATGCACGCATGACGATGGAAGACTTCGACCAAGATCCAGAGATGAAGGCGCGATTAGACGAATTTGTCACACATGTAGCACC
Organism: Fictibacillus nanhaiensis; assembly: GCF_049537595.1. Lineage (GTDB taxonomy): Bacteria > Bacillota > Bacilli > Bacillales > Fictibacillaceae > Fictibacillus > Fictibacillus nanhaiensis_F. Next base: position 405,922 of record NZ_JBMULM010000002.1, on the reverse strand, counting down.
TCTTGAAAAGTTAGTTTTTGGTGAGTTTGTTTCTGAAACTGAGGCAGTGACCGTATAGTAGAAGGTGTGGCAGAATCCATAAGATGAATAAAAAATGCATCTCCTTGCTAAAAGGAGATGCTTAACCAAACTCTTTTTGATGTGCTTTTTTCATCTTCAGATATTCTTCATCTGTTCGCGCTAATTTCCACTTCTCCTCAAAAATTGCGGCTGACTTTGCTTTCACGGGATCAATCTTCCGTTTATTCACTTCACCCTCCTCATTGTATTTTCTTCCGCCTTTATAGTTCGTGTATCGTCTTGCTCGTGTATACCCCATCTGAAGAAACTTTCTAGCCATATCTGCTCCCACAAAGTCCTTATTTTTCTTATAGTCTAGAAACTGTTCGTAGATTTTTTCTGATGACTTTTTAGCTTCTTCAGGGGTCTTAAAGCGCCAATGCGGCAAGATCTCACTCTTATAAGGTTCCACTAATAATACCCCTTGCTCACCACGTCCTACACGATACTTTTCAGGATGTTTTCGAAAATCAATATTATCAAAGTCAAGATCGTAATCAAATGCCATTTCTTTTCCTCCTTTTTGTTATCGTTACCCTAAAAGAAAGAAATCAAAAATAAAGAGTGTTTTCGTAATCGTTCGAGAACAGCCTTTAGATAACAACAAAAATAAAAAAGAATTTGGTATAAGAAAAAGATCCGCTACTTCTTAAAAGAAACAACGGATCTATTACTCTTTACTGAACAACCTCATACAAACTCTCGGATGCTCCTTCTATAAATGGACATGGTTTCCCTGAATAAAAAACGGTTAACTCATGCATCGCTCGTGTACAAACTGTATAAAACAATTTACGTTCTCGCTCGAGTTGATAACCTGATGCATCAAATATCGTTACTGCGTCAAACTCGATTCCCTTGGCTAAATAGGACGGGATGACGATTACTCCTTTTTGAAAAGAAGCATCCTCATCAATCATGAGCCTCACATCTAGGTTACCTTTCAGTTTCTCATAAACCGCTTTGCTCTCTTTAGCCGATCGGCAGATCACCGCTATCGTTTCATGGCCTTTGTTCAACCAATTCCCTACAAGATCCTTCACCTGATCAAGATGATCCTCTTCACTTTCTACTGCTGCAATAACGGGTTTTTCACCTGAACGATTAAACGGAATAATCTCGCTTCCGTCTTTCAAGAGACTTTTCGTAAACTCTACAATTTCTTTTGTAGAGCGATAACTTCTTTGCAAAGTAATCGTTTCGGGATTCTTCTTGTTTAATAAGTTTTTGAGCATACTGAACGTTTCATCTGACGCATGTGCATAGATCGATTGGTTTAAGTCACCTAAAATCGTTAAGTTTGCTCTTGGGAAAATACGCTGAATAAATGCAAACTGAAACGGTGAGAAATCTTGTGCTTCGTCAATAAAAACATGACGAACTACTGCATTCGATTGAAAACCTACTAATAATTCTTTTACATATAAGAGCGGAGTAGCGTCTTCATTCGCTAAATGGTTTTGTTTCAGATTAAACAATGTTTGATTGCAGATTTCGTTCCAAGTATTCACGTCCTCCATCAATCGTGTATTTTTCTGAAACAACTTAGCATACAAGCTCTTTATATCAATAAACGAAAACTGTTCGATGCTCTCTCTAAGTGATTTAAAGGCAATTCGCGTCACATAAGCCGATAGCACCTTTTGTTCACTCGAAAGATCGTTGAATGAGTCAGCTCCGTATTTATTGCGCTCCTCTAACTTCTCATATAGCCTTGTATATACATTTCTATCAAGAAGCTGTATCTCTTTTTCAACCCATGGTTTCTTGCGTTCTCTTCGTTCTATTTTCTTCAGCTCTTCTAAGATCCAAGCCACCGTCTTTTTCATTCGATAGGGAACGGTTTCTTTCTGGTCAAGAGAATAGAAGTATTCACTGATCTGTTTAGAACGAATCACAATACGGTCTCGAAATCTCACATTTAAAAATGGTATGCCGGATGTACTTAACTTCTCAGCATAGCGATGAATCGCTTCTAGAAATTCAACAGAGGCTTTAAACTGTATTGCTTCTACACGCTTTGAATTTTCTCGTTCAGATAAAAGCTCCTCCATCTGCTCAAAAGGGGTCTCGATTGAGTAGTCTCCTCCTAAGTGGTGCTCCACATAAGCATGAAAAGTGGTTTGTTCCATGTTCTCCTCGCCCAGTTCTGGCAATACGTTTGCTACATAACTATTGAACATGTTGTTTGGTGAAAATAAAACGACATGGTGCGACTGAATCGTTTCTCGATCTCGGTACAACAGAAAGGCTACACGCTGAAGAGCTGCTGATGTCTTCCCGCATCCAGCTGCACCTTGAACAACAAGTAAATCACTTGCTGTATTTCGTATGATTGCATTTTGTTCTTTTTGAATTGTCGCAACTATGCTTTTCATTTGTGTATTCGCTTGGTTGCCTAATACGTGCTGTAACAATTCGTCACCGATCGCTTCCCCCGTATCAAACATTCCTGTTATATGAGCATTCTTAATCATAAATTGCCGTTTAAGTTCGAGCTCTCCTTCAATGGTACCACTCGGCGCACGAAAATCAGCTTTGCCGAGAGAGTGATCATAGTATAGACTCGAAATTGGTGCACGCCAATCATGAACAAGGAACGTGCTTGAAGGTTCATCGTAATAGGATGCTATTCCGATATAGACTTGTTCTATTTCCTCTTCTCCGTCTTCTTTAAAATCGATTCGACCAAAGTAAGGGGAACTTTTTAATTTTTCATATGTTTTAAGTCGAGCTTCAGCAGAAGTATGACTTCGTTCGATCTCAGACAATAACTCTGACTGCTGTTTGATGCTAGCGGCCGTTTCAATTGCATCGTCAGCATCTTCTAAATTCACTGTAACATCAGACCAAAAATTCTTTCTGATTTGGACAACATCTGCCTTCTTTCCTCCGAGATGATCTTGAAGTTTATCTGTTGCATCAGAAAGTTTATGAATTACTTGATCTACACGCTTTTGTTCATTTCGTTGTTCCTGATCCCATGTTGTCATCCGATTTCCCCCTACAAAAAAATTTATTAGTTAATCGTTGACACACGTTCCTGTTTTATCGTATAATAAAATTAGGAACAATTATAAAATAAATTAAGTGGCTGGTGCGTCTTTTCTATAATAGCATATTTCTATATATAAAGTACATATATAAAAACAGTGAATCCCTTAAAAGGTTTTCACTGTTTTTTTTTTAAAAATTTTATGTTTGTTTAGCTGTTTGATTTTCGATGATTCTTTTTATCGCATGCATTTGTCCAAGGTGGTAAGTTTCGTGAAAAACAGTGAAATTTACAAGTTCACCAAAAGTAGTGAAATTGAATACTGGTTTCTCCAACTTTTCATTTAACCTTTCTGCCGGTATCGCCTTCATGCGAACTAACTGTTCTTCTAACTGCTGTTTAAGTTCTTTTAGAGTAGGAACTTCACCTTTCCAATCAGCAGGGCTTGTCCCTCTATTAAATAGCTCAACATATTGCTTTGGCAGGTTTGAAGAATGTTCCGGAAACCCAAACATAAAATATTCTGCAGTCGTGAGGACGTGACCAATATGCCAGCGGATATTATTATTGAACCCATCTGGTTGAATATCTACTGCTGAAGCATCTATCCCATCCAATTGCTTCAGAAAGAAGCTTCTTGCTAGTTCAAAATTTTGAAATGTTAATTGATTCATAATAAACCTCCTCAGAATTTGCTCTTTTCACCATTCATCATACGTATACACTCACTAGAAGACAAACGTTATGCCCCTTAATAATTTGTTTTATCGATAATTATTATGAATGGGATTGAATAGATCTTCTTCCGTTTTACGTACAACTGAAAAATGATCTACATTATAATGACCATGCAAAATTTTGTTATGATGACTTACAATTTGTTCTGCTTTTAAAACTTCTGTATCTGAAGTTGAGTGCCCATCTTCGACAAGCGTGACATCGAAGCCTGAGACAGTCGCAAACCGCACAGCTGTATCGATGCAGTGTTCCGTTTTACAACCCATAATAACCAGATGGGCAATTTTTTCTTCTTTTAAATATTTCATTAAAGGTGTGTTGTAAAAAGCATTCGTTGCTTGCTTATCAAAAACTTCAGCATCCTCTGGAACATTAATTGCAGAATGAACCTCAAAACCTGCTCCATTTCCCTCAGAAACATCTACGTCTCTAACAAAAACAATTGAAGCTATTGCTTGCTTCGCTTTTTCAATAACAACATTAATGTTTTGAAGCAATCTTTCACTGTTATAAACGGCTTGTTCTTTTTCGTTTCCATCAATCAGTTCTTGCTGTGCATCAATTACCAACAATGCATGTTTCAAATGACCCGCTCCTTTTTTCCATGATCACATTACTACTTCTTCCTGAAGCACAAAATACCTTGTAGCTTGAAATATTTATCATCTTAATTGGTTAATACTAACAAAGCAGGGATTTTTTACGGTTGCGAAAAACATGAAATTATCTAATAATAGTAAGGTTCAACAAGTGAGTTATTTAGGAGGAAAAGAAAAATATGAAGTACATCATCTTTCTGGCTGGAGTGGTAGCGGTTTTCTTGTTAGCCTTTCTTGTCAGTAATGATCGCAAAAAGATCAAATACAAGCCGATCCTAGTGATGCTTGGATTACAACTTATCCTTACATACTTTCTATTAAATACAGGCGTAGGCCTTGTCATTATAAAAGGTATCTCTAAACTGTTCGAGAAGTTGTTAAGCTACGCAGGTGCTGGGGTTGAATTCGTGTTCGGCGGTCTAGCGAACGAAGCCGCAATGCCCTTTTTCTTAACTGTTTTATTACCAATCGTGTTTATTTCTGTATTGATCGGGATCTCACAGCACTTCAGAATCCTTCCATTCATTATCAAGTGGATTGGTTTTGCGCTGAGTAAGGTAAACGGCTTGGGAAGACTTGAGTCTTACAATGCAGTCGCTTCTGCTGTTTTTGGCCAATCAGAAGTATTTATCTCAGTAAAAAAATTATTAGGACACCTACCAAAGCATCGCTTATATACGCTTTGTACATCTGCCATGTCAACTGTTTCCGCTTCAATTCTTGGAGCATACATGGCCATGATTGATCCAAAGTATGTGGTAACTGCACTCGTGCTTAACTTATTCGGTGGATTCATCATCGCCAACATCATCAATCCTTATGAAGTTACTGAAGATGATGACATCATTGAAATCGAAGAAGAAAAACAAACCTTTTTCGAGATGCTTGGTGAGTACATCATGGACGGCTTTAAGGTTGCTGTGATCGTCGGTGCCATGCTTCTTGGATTTGTAGCATTAATCGCATTAATTAATGATGTGTTTGATATGATTTTCGGGATTACGTTCCAAACAATGCTCGGATATGTATTTGCTCCAGTTGCATTTTTAGTTGGTATCCCTTGGACAGAAGCTGTTTCTGCAGGTACGATCATGGCAACCAAACTTGTTTCGAATGAATTTGTAGCTATGATCGATTTAGCCAAATATGCGAAAGACATGTCTGATCGAACGGTTGGGATCGTTTCTGTTTTCCTTGTTTCATTCGCCAATTTCTCTTCAATCGGTATCATTACTGGTGCTGTTAAAGGTCTACACGAAGAACAAGGTAATACAGTTGCTCGTTTTGGATTAAAGCTTTTATATGGTGCTACATTAGTAAGTATCTTATCTGCTGCAATTGCAGGTCTGTTTCTATAAGAAAATCAAAAAAGAAGCCCAGGAAGAAGCCTCGGCTTCTTTTTTGTATCCACCTATAAAAAAAGCTGTCTCTTTAAGAGACAGCAATATCAACTATTATTGAAGTTCTGATGCAAATTGACCAGGGATCAACTTTAATTTTTCGTGAACGGAATTTAACTTTTCTTCAAAGCCTGTGAATAACTCGTCAGCTTCAGTTGCTTTAGCTTCATCTTCTAAGCCAGCTACACGAGCTTCATAAGATTTTTTAAGCTCTTCAAGAGAACCTTTTACAGCTTCTTGGTTTTCTTTTGATAGATCTGATGGTACTTCAATGGATGGAATCTCTGCAACTGCTTTTTCACCACTTGCTTTTGCATCTGCTTTTAATTTATCAAGCTCTGCTTGCGGAAGTGCTTCTTCGCCTTCTTTTTCAAGACCTGCAGCATATGCGTTGAATGGAGCGTGATATCCACGAAGCTGGTTCATAAGATCACCTTCAAAGTTAAGAAGTGTGATTTTTTCAGCATTTCCATCTTCTTTCTTTTCTGCAGCCGCTGGCTTAGCCTCTTCTTTTGGTTTCTCTTCTTCCTTGCTGCAACCTACGCTAAGCGCAAGAACAGCAGCCGCTGTTACCGCTAAAAACTTTTTCATCGAGAAAGCCCCCTATATATTTCTATTTTTTGGAACTTTCTCATTTTAATACTTTTTCTTACTATTGTAAATTAAAATGTATCCGTTTTCTTATAAAGAGATAAAAATAATGCTGAAGCCTTAATATAATTGAATTATCTAACTATTCTATTAATTTTCTTTCTTTTTCTTTTAATTTAAAAGTTATCTTTCTATACTAATCGTGTCTCCTTAACCTTTTTCTCATGACGCAATAGCCATTCTTTTCTCCATAAACCTCCCGCATATCCCGTTAAGCTCCCGCTGGACCCTATAATTCTATGACAAGGAACCACAATACTTAACTTGTTCTTTCCATTGGCATTCCCGACCGCTCGAACCGCTTTTTCCTTTTGAAGCGTGATGGCAATATCTCGATAAGAGGCGGTTTCTGCGAACGGAATACCAACTAGTGAATTCCAGACTGTGTGTTGAAAAGGAGTACCGCTATATTGGAATGGGAAAGTAAAAGTTTGCCTTACACCTTGAAAGTATTCTGTAAGTTGATCTCGGCAGGCTAGAAGAACGGAAGGAATCTCGCCTTGATTCTCAAGCGCATCCTCTTTTTCTAAGAAAAGAATGGATTGAACAACGTTCTCTGTTCCTAATATCTCGATAACGCCTATAGGAGATTCCATCTCTACTCTATAGTGCTTACTCATATAACGACCTCCATAAATAAAAAGTTGCGTATGCTTCCCATCCACTCCAATTTTCCGCTTGGTTCTTTAATTCTTTTATTGTTGGCTTTTGCTGCAATTTTGATTGTTTCATCACGGCATTCTGCAGGCCTACGTCAGCAACTGGAAATGCATCGCTCTTTAGTAAACATTTCATCAACACATAATCCGCTGTCCAAGGTCCGATTCCTCTGAGCGAAGTAAGTTGTTTAGCAGGATCTTCAGAAGATCTCAATATTTCCTTCGACAGTCGACCTTCCACTATTTCTTTTGCTATACCAATCACATATTCTGCTTTTCGCGTTGTAAATTGAAGATTTCTTAAATCATCAACCTGAAGATCCGCGATGATTTCAGGAGATGGGTATGTCCAGTATTCATACTCATGAAGGACTAGCTTCTTCCCAAAGTTCTCAACCAACCTCTTCTTCAGCGTATAGGCAAATGTTAAGTTGATCTGCTGTCCCATGATTGCCCAAGTCAATGCTTCAAAAAGATCTGGTATGCCGATCATACGCAAACCATAATATCGTTCTATGAGCGGCTGTAATAGGCTATCTTCTGAAACAGCTCCATAAAAGGAGGTAAGATTTTGATCAAGATCAAACCAATTCCCTACAAATTCTACGACCGTTTCCATGTTAGGTGGTTCCTTATCTGGAAACTCAATTAAGAGCACGTGATTCTTATAGCTGATCTTGATCAAGATCAGCTCAGCATTCACCGTAATTACTTTGTAAATGTTGTTCTCATGTATGTGATGAAGAATTTCTAATGGTGATCTCTTAAGAAAAACCATACATTCTCTATAGGAGAATTCTAACGGTAACTCTATCTTTAATTTCCCATCAAATACATTCCATCTCATGATTCGTTTCCTGTTGTTTCTTCCGATTTTCGGTAGTCACTTGGGGAGCAATCTTTATACGTGCGAAACGTTTTATAAAAGTTAGAGGGGCTCCGAAACCCTGATTCAAAACATATCTCAAGACATGTTTTTGAAGTGTTTCTTAACAGGTATGCTGCTTTATCGATACGAATATTCTCCACATATTCTCGAGGCGTAACATTCATTTCTTCTTTAAATAATCGTTCGAGATAGAATGAACTCACTCCAGAGTACTTCGCTACATCTTGTAGAAGAATTTTTTTATGATGGTTATTTACTAAATAACTAGTTGCTTTTCTAATCAGATTGATTTGCGGACAATGTTCGATCTCTGGCTGACATCTTTTACACGCTCGATAGCCTGCTTTTTCACATTGAGAAATGGAGTCATAAAAGGCTACGTTTTCCTTTTTAGGTTTCCGCGAACGACAAGATGGACGGCAATAAATCTTTGTTGTTTTTACAGCTGTATAAAAAAGGCCATCATATGACCTGTTACATTCCATAATCTTATCCCACATCTCATCAAACGACATCTGTATGGTACTCACTAACCCACACCTCCATAAATCATCTTACCTTCATTTTAACAATTTCAACCTAACAAATCGTCCTCATTCTTGCTGTTATGGTCGTCTTCACTCAACGTTAAACATCCTAAAAAAACGGTATACAAAAAGAGTGACGATGGGCCACTCTCATTTGTCCTGTATTTACTTGATCGATGCTAATCGATTCTTCTTTTTTGACCCGCTCTTTGTCTTGTATTGATAATAGATAACTGTTGCAATGAAGAAAGATGTAATACCAAACCCTATGACCATTTTATGAAATCCAATCGTATCTAGGAACAATCCTGTTAACAGCATCAGAACTTGAAAGATAATATTATCAACCATCCCTTTTATAGAGAAAAACCTGCCGTGATAGTCTGACGGGACATCTGTCTGAAAAATGGTAGTAACAACAGGAAACAGCGTTCCAGCAGCAAGACCAAATAATCCAAACGAAAGAACTGACATGGTTGGATGATCTGCTAAGAACAGAGATGTGTGTGCAGCAGCGATAATGAATGTAATAGCGAACATATAGCTTAACTTCGGATTATCTCTAAAGAATTTCTTTGATAAGAACGTTCCAATGAATACACAAACACCTTCAGTCGTATATAGGATCCCTTTAATACCAGCATTATTCTGCAACTCACTGATCTCAATCACCATTAAGTTGAATCCAGATAAAAATAGGTAAGCAGGAATCAATAAAAAGATACCATACACAACTTTACGTTCGTTCTTTATAATGGGATACAATTCCCCAAGCGTTCTGAAGAAATTATCCTTTCTACCTGAAGAATCTGTTTTCTTAGGCTGTTCCTCCACATCTAAAAAGAAAGTAGAAACAAGAAGGATCACATACGAAATAAGTGTGACTGTATACAAAGAAAATAGAGACATACCAACTAGCATAACTCCGCCGAGTGCAGTCCCTACAATCCTAGATGCCGTAAAGATGTTCATGTTGACACCATTGGCATCTAAAAGTTCATCTTTTTTTACGATCAACGGCAACAAGGTTTGCATAGCAGGCTGAGAGAAAGTTCCAGATATACCGATAACGAGCGTATAAACGACCATCCACCAAACGTTGTTATAAGCGATAGCCAAATACATAAAAAAGATAGCTGCACATCGAGCAAAGCCAGCATAGATCAATATCTTTTTCTTATTGCTGCGATCTATGATTCGACCGGCCATCGGCGCAAGAAAGATCCCTACTAGGAACCCAGCCAAAATAATTAGTGCCTGTAAAAAAGATGATTCAACATTCATCTGCAAAAATTCAAGATTCCCAATAATACCTACCCATAGACCTGTACTAGATACAGCAAGTCCAAACATCAAAATTAAAAAATTCCGGTTTCTCCACATGTTCCCTTTCCCCTCTCAGTTATACCGAAACTGTGTCACTATATTAATCAAAAAATACTTAACAAAGTAAAATAGACTCACTATTCAGTATACAGTATTTAGAAAACATGCAGGAGAAATAAATCTTCATTTTTTTCTTATTTTTACACTCTGTTATAATGACTAAAGTAGAAGTTTGAAAGGGGTACGTTATGAAACAATTAATCCTTGCTGAAAAGCCGAGCGTGGCGCGCGATCTTGCCCGTGTTCTAGGCTGCAAGCAACAGAATAAAAGTTATATTGAAGGACCGAAACACATCGTTACTTGGGCACTCGGTCACTTAGTTGAGTTAAAGATGCCAGAAGACTATGACAAGCAATATAAACAATGGCGCTTGGAAGACCTTCCGATTATTCCAAACCATATGGGACTAAAAGTAATCCGACAAGTGAGTCACCAGTTTCGTGAGGTTGAACAACTTTCTAGACGAAAAGACATCAGTGAGCTTGTAATCGCGACAGATGCTGGTCGTGAAGGTGAACTCGTTGCGCGCTGGATTATGGAAAAAGTAAGATGGCAAAAACCAGTAAAGCGTTTATGGATTTCTTCTCAAACAGACAAAGCCATTCGAGATGGGTTTAATCAACTCAAACCTGCTAAGCAATATGACAATCTTTATCAATCTGCTGTTTGCCGCTCTGAGGCAGACTGGTTAATCGGACTGAACGTTACAAGAGCGTTAACAACAAAGTACAACGATCCGCTATCTGCTGGTCGCGTTCAGACGCCCACACTTGCAATGATCTTGGATCGCGAGCAAGAGATTAACACTTTCCAGCCAAAAGACTTTTGGACGATTGATGCGACGATCGGCATGTTAAAAGCATCATGGGAACATAATGGTGAGAAGCGTCTGTTTGATGAGAAAAAAGCGACAGATATCGTTGCAAAAGCAAAAGGGCAACAGGCAACAGTAGCTTCACTTCAGAAGAAAGAAAAAACAGAAGCGCATCCGATGCCTTATGATCTTACTGAGTTACAACGAGATGCCAATCGTCGTTTCGGTTTCTCGGCTAAAAAGACATCTTCGGTACTACAAAAACTTTATGAACAATACAAACTTGTTACGTATCCAAGAACAGATTCCCGCTACTTAACGAAAGATATGGAAAATACGATGTATGATCGCCTTCAAGGTATGTCATCTGGATATCGTGAAGAAGTGCAGCCTCTGCTTAAGAACAAAGGAAGCGTAGTAGCTAAAAAAGTGTTTAACGACTCAAAAGTAACGGATCATCATGCAATCATTCCAACTGATGAATACCTACAATTAGGAGATCTCGATAACGATGAGCGTAAACTATATGATTTGATCGCACGCCGATTCCTTGCTCTTTTCTACCCTGCGTATCGATCTGAAACGTTGACCGCTGCATTACATGTTGCGGGTGAAACATTTATGACCCGTGAAACGTTAGTCCTTGATCCAGGATTTAAAGTGCTGTCTGGTAAAGAAGAAGAAAGCCCGCGTGCACTCGCCAATTTAAAAGAAGGGCAATCGTTATCTGTAAAAGAGGTAAACGCGGAGAAAAAGTTAACAGAACCTCCTTCCCGTTTTACAGAGGCCGATCTATTATCTCGTATGGAGAAGTATAGTTTAGGAACTCCTGCAACTCGGGCTGATATCATTGAAAGACTTCTAGGATCTGAAGTTCTTGATCGAAGAAACAATAAGCTGCACCCCACGCCAAAAGGAAAACAGTTGATCGATCTTGTAAATGATGAGTTGAAGTCACCTGAACTTACAGCGAAATGGGAGCAAGACCTTGAAGCAATCGCACGCGGTAACGGAAATCCGAAAGAGTTTCTAGCGAATATCCGAAAACAAACGAAGCAGCTTGTAATGGAAATCAAGACGAGCTCTCAGGAATATCGTGCGCATAACCTCACAGGATCCAAATGTCCTGATTGCGGAAAATTATTGAAAGAAGTGAAAGGACGCGACGGCAAAGTTCTTGTGTGCTCTGATCGTGAATGTTCATATCGGCGCCGTAAAGATCCGAAGCTATCGAACCACCGCTGTCCGCAGTGTCACAAAAAGATGGAACTGCATAACGGAAAGGCAGGCACTTATTTTCAGTGTAAACCATGTAATGTTGTGGAAAAAGCAGACGACAAGAAAAAGAAGGTTACAAAGCGAGAAGAACGCCAGCTTCTTAAGAAATATAGTAACAACAAAGAAGATGAAGGCTTTGGAAACAGTCTAGCAGATGCATTAAAAGCAGCGATGAAAGATAAAAAATAGATGAAAAGCTAACTTCTGAGGTCGAAATAGCAAGTTGTTGCTGTTTTGACCTCATAAAGTTAGCTTTCTTTCGTTTAAGAGAATTGAATTTGTACGCTTCAATGTTCGATCTGTCCGAATGCATAACGAATCTGTCCAATTCCAGTGTTAATCTGTCCAATTAAACGACTAATCTGTCCAATTCGAGCGTTTATCTGTCCGATTGAAGAATTAATCTGTCCAATTTCCAAGTACGCTATTCTTACTCAACCTTAAATGTCGCAGAAGCTACTGCATCATAACCGCTTCCATAGAAATAAACCATTTTATAAGTAGAACCTTGTTTGTAACGTGCTGCATTTACATTGTTTTTCGGATTGTACGTAAATTTGCATGTTCCACCACTAACCTCGGTGTACTGCCACCAAATCGATTCCACCTCACCAGGATTTTCGTTTACTTCATACAAACCCACCCAGTCACTCTTAGGAGCTCTAACGCCTTCCACAACCACATCTAATGTTTCCTCTATACCGCTTACTTTCTCTTTTGAAAATGTGATTTTTATTGGCTTACCTTTCTTTGTTCTACCTATGGCCTTGATTGAATTCGTACTGATATTGCCATATGCATCGAGTGCAAACACTTCTATATCATAAGTTGTAGATGGTGCTAATCCTTCAAGATTAAGAATGAGAGGATTAGGAACAGGATCTTTATAGAACTCGGAAAAGCCTAAATATTCTTTCGCCACTTCTTTGGTCTCTAAGTTTGTAACGATTACTTTATAATCATGAACGAGTAGATTGTCTTTTGCTTGTGTAAACATAATTGAAAGACTAGTGGCTGTCGTCATGTCGTTCGCAATAGAAAGCATTGCATCGTTCGTAAAAAATGGTGGTTTTTTATCTTTTCTAGCATCCGTATATTTAAAACTATTCTTATCGGCAGGAACACTAATTTCAAACGGTTCACCTGTCCAATCATAATTATGGATATCACGGCGTTTTATTATCACTTGATTCTCATACACTTCAACGATTAAAGCTTGGTTTAGAATATCGGCTCCTTCAGGAACTTCTCCTTGAATACGGCCAGCGTCCAGCCACAGATACGCGCCAGTTGAAGTACCGATCGTTGTAAAATCTTTTTGGTGAATAATTCTAGGATCATCTAATGGATAGTGTGTGTGGCCTGAGAATGTAATGACTTGCGGATATTTTTTCAACGTATCATAAAATAAATCTCTATTTGCCGTAAAGCCCCACTCGCTTCCGTACATGGTATCTTTTATCGGCTGGTGATGGAAAACAAAGATGGGTTTCTTCGGATCATCGGTATGTGCTTGCTTTAACTTTTCAGACATCCATTTGATTTGTTTAACAGAGAATGTACCCTCTGTCACCCCGTCCTCAGTCCCAAGCACAATAAAATGATACCCTTTGATAATCTTGTGATAGTATATTGCCGGCGTTTTAGTTACTTCTAAAAAACGTTTTTGTGCATCAGCCTCTGGTAAACCGTTCCAATAATCATGATTTCCGATCGCAATCAGCGAAACAGCTTTTGATTGTTTATTTGCTTCATAAGCCGTTTTAAACTTCTCATATTCCGGTACTAGACCATTGTCTGTTAAGTCGCCTACAACAGCAAATGCATCTTGCTTAGGAACGAGTTGATTTAATTGTTTGAGAGTCTCTTTAAATTTATTGAAGGTTTGATCGGACGTTTCATTCATATGTACATCACTGACAATTGGAAAAACGAGTATTGGCTTTTTGCGACTCATTTTTTTACCACTATCAGCTAGCACGTCTAGTGAGCTCATTGGATTTATAAAAGTTAACCCTAGGGAAAGTCCCGCTACCTTTGTTGTGCGTTCAATAAACGTTCTACGTGTAATCTTAGATTTTTGGTCTGGGTGCTGCTCATCAAAGGAATTCGTCATTTTATTCTCTCTCCTATCAAGATGTTAATCCTACATGAAAAGTATATTTATAAAATATAAACCCTTGATTACAGATAAGTTAATCATTGTTAAGATCACGTTGTGAATGCAAGCCGTTAGATAAAACTTCATTCATTTTATATTCAATCATTACACATGTACCAACCAAACAAAAAGAAGGATGGATGATAATTTTCCATCCATCCTCTCCTAATTTTATTGCCCCGCTTCTACACCAATTTTCTTCATCTGCTTCTCATGTGCTTTACCATGAGCACGGTTTCGATCTTCTTCTACTTCGCGAGATACCTTAACTCCTTCTGCAACCTTCGCTGCCCCCACCTGTTGCAGACCATTTTGATCTTTTTGATAGACAAACGAAGCACGCGTAGATATTGCAGCACCTGGTGACGTTACGAACGGAACGACTCTATAATCAGTTTGCCATTCTTCTGGTGTAACCGTACATCTAACATAGCCACGGTAATCATTGAAGAATTTAATATGAGGATTCAATCCTAATATTTTATCTGTATCAGAACGTTTATCAGCACCATTCCCACCAGAGGTGATGGATGTTCCAACAAATTCAGCTCCAATTACATTAGAGGATGAATCATTGTAATCCACTTTTAGGTCACACGCCCAGCTCGCATGTACATCACCGGTCAATACGATAACATTATTTAAATTCTTTGATTGCACAAAATTTGTGATACGTTCACGAGATGCCGTGTATCCGTCCCATGCATCCATACTCAAACGTGGCGCCTCAGCCGTACCATAGTTTCTCTGTGCGAAGAATACTTGCTGAGCAAGAACATTCCAATGCGCTTTAGAGTTTCCTAGGTTTTGAAGCAACCAGCGTTCCTGTTCAATTCCAGTTAACGTTCGATTCGGATCTTGAGATTCTGGAGTTGGCGGTTTACTTCCGTCTCCGTTCGCTTGATCGTCACGATATTGTCGTGTATCCATTACGTTGAACATCGCTAAGTTTCCATAAGTGAAATCTCGATAGAGCAGCATGTCAGCTCCATGTGGTAATGAAGATCGGCGAAGTGGCATGTGCTCATAATAAGCTTGATAACCCGCAGCACGACGTTTGACAAATGCTTCAACAGACTGTCCTTTTTCAGGAATCATGTTGGCGTAGTTGTTCTCTACTTCATGATCATCCCACGTTACCACCCAAGGAAATGCTGCATGAGCTGCTTTTAAATTGCCATCAGAACGATACTGAGCATGTCTGTTTCGATAGTCTTCGAGTGTCATAATCTCTGGACCGCTATGCGTTCTAACATTGCCAGATGGTGATACATATTCGTTAGGTCCGTACTCGTATATGTAGTCACCCAAGTGAACAACAAAATCCAAATCTTCTTCTGACATATGCTGATACGCGGTAAAAAAACCGTGTTCATACTGCTGGCAAGATGCAAAAGCAAACGTCATGCTCTTTACATTCGCACCCTTTCTAGGCAGAGTCTTTGTTCTCCCTACAGGACTATACTCAAATCCACTTTTAAAACGGTAATAGTATACGTGATCTGCCTTAAGTCCATCTACTTCAACGTGAACAGAGTGCGCCAGATTGGGACGTGCTAGTTCAGTTCCTTTTTGAACAACTCTCTTGAATCTTTCGTCTTCTGCAATCTCCCATTTTACAGGTACAGCTTGATTAGGCATACCTCCCCCATTCAACGGATCTGGTGCTAACCTTGTCCATAAAACAACGCTGTCTGATAATGGATCACCTGAGGCTACACCTAGCGTAAACGGATAGTTTCTAAATGTTGGTGCGGCGTTCACTTCGTAGCTGCCTAGCGACTGAGCAATTGTGAGACCCAGTGAAATTCCGGCAATTTTCCCGGCACCTGAAAGAAATGTTCTGCGATCCAGTTTGTTTTTTTTTAAGCTGTCTTCCGTAAGTTTCTTAATCCATTCATCCATCGGTCTTTCATCCATACTTGATGCAACCCCTTTTAAATGAATTTAGTACAGGTTTCATTATAGAGTGGAAATATTAAGAAACTATTTTTTCATGTAAACGTATATAGGCTTACTCATAGGAACAACTTACTAATCTTATGATTTTTTTAAAAATGACAAACTGTTGCGCTAGTTTTTCATCATCATCGCATAAGAATCTTATGCATCTAATGTACTGTTCTTCTTTATAAAATCTTTACAACATACATATAATTCTAAGTCAAAGTAAAAAGTTGTTTTGTATCTACCTATTAAACGAAAAGGTGATGGCTCAATGGCACTTAGACGAAAAAAGAAAAAAAAGTCCAACAATGAAACATACACATGGCTAGACTTTATGGTTGATCTTCTATTAGTTATCCCAGAATTGATCATATGGCTGGTCCGACTTCTTGGAAGAAGTGTTTTTAGGCTGTTTGACGGAATTTAAAAGACTGAACTCTCATTCGGAGTTCAGTCTTTTCCATTCACAACTTTAATCTCTAAGTTATTCTGTTTTTCGTAATGTAACAGAAACGGTTGTTCCTTTACCAGGGTAACTTTCTACTTTCAGATCTCCCTTATGCTCCGTAATAATTTTATTGCTAACCGTAAGCCCTAGTCCTATTCCCTTTTCCTTATTAGTGAAGAATGGGACGCCAATGCTCTTTAATCGCTCTTCTTCTATTCCAATTCCATTATCTACAAACATCAGCTTAACTTTTTGATCAGCTGTTTCTTCAACCGCTATCGTGAGAATTCCTCCATCATTCATAGCTTCAATCGCATTTTTTATAATATTAATAAATACTTGTTTAATCTGGTTCTTTTCACAAGAGACAAAAAGATCTTTCTCTTTAAACAACAAACGAATTTCAACATTATACAAGTTAGCTTCCGATGTTAGCAACATTACCGTGTCTTGCAGAAGCTGAATAATGTTTACGTTCTTCATATATTGTGTAGCATCTGGTTTCGCTAACGCCATAAACTCATTAACAATTGATTCAATCCGGTTAAGTTCATCACAGATCACTTCATTGTATAAAAAGAGTTTGCTTTGATCGATCTCACTATTCTTTATTAAAGAGAACAGACCTTTAATGGTTGTAAGTGGATTTCTGATCTCATGAGCAACACCTGCGGCTAGTTCTCCTAACACTGCAAGCTTCTCACTATTTCGTATATACTCATCTGCTTTTTTCTTTTCTGTAATATCGCGGGAGATAAATACGATTCCCTCGATGTCCCCTTCATCAGATACCATAGGCATTCCCTTACCTTCTAATAAGACGGGATGACCTGAAGCATGCATCTTTCGATAAATAAGAGGAAGTGGGTTTTCTAGTGATGCAACTAATTTTATATATTCCTCTACGGTCTCATGATCTTCCAAATGGACACAATTCAAAGCTTTAGTACCAATTAGTGAGTTTGGTTCGATTCCTAAAATGTTCTTGTAAGAAAGAGAAGCGTATAAATAGTTTCCATCAGGATCAACTGAACAGATTAAATCATTGCTGTGATCAAGAATAATACGATGTTTAAACTCGTTCTTTCGTAAAGCAGCTTCTGCTTCTTTTCTTTTTGTAATATCTCGAGACGCAACTATTGCAGAAAGGTTATTTTTATGACTGATAGGCGTCCCTTTCGACTCCAACCAAATATAAACGCCATCTTTCTTCAAGTATCTGTATTCAATCGTAAGAGGTACATGTTCTACTATCATTCGAGTAAATTCTTGTATCACTCTATCTCTATCTTCAGGATGCACAAGGTTAAATGGAGTGGTGCCTATCGCTTCACTGTGGCTATAACCAGTTACCCAAAAATAGGAAGGTGTTAAGTAGGTAAAGATTCCTTCATGACTAACAATTCCTATAATATCTATCATATTTTCTGTTATTAGTTTTAAATGATCAAGTGTCTCTTTCTTCTCAAGATGCTGCTGAGTTAAATTGCGAATGATAATTTGTGTAGCGTGTGAAGAGAACAAAAGGGGAAATCCAATAACCTCTAATCGAATATGGTTACCCTTTTGAGTAATCCATGTTTGTTCACTTGGCTTAGGAGCGATACCTTTGTCACAAGTTTGAATCCTCTCTTCTACTAAGAGATGCAACTCGTTAGGAAGGTTGTTCCATATAGGCTGACCAATTATATCTTCTTCTGCTTCTAATATCTTTCTAGCAGCAGGATTCACATAAACCCAAGTTCGATCTTTCTGGATAAGAAAAGGTGTTTCAGAATGTTCAAATTGATTGGCATATGTTTTCATTTGATTAATGAAAAGGCTGTCTCTTAATACTTGACCATCTGAAGTCTCCATACCCACCCTCCATTAAAAACGTTAATCAAAACGTTTCGTTCATAATTACCTAAATTATAAACATATGTCCTTTTGCAAATAAAGATATTTTTTCAAAAACATTCTAACTATTTAAAGATAAATCTCTTTAGTCTCATTAGTTCATAACTGAAAGGTGTTTTTGATCATAGATGAATTTGGTTTTGTAAAAAGAATGAAAGGCATGTTTTAGAGCCGTTTTCCGATCTGGAGCTGTCTGAGAGGACATGATAATATGTTCATGTTTGTAATAAAGCATACTAACCACTACAGTTGTTTTGTCAGTGAAGAGAAAGATATCAACATCCAATATTTCACTCCCTGTTATCAAACGAATAAAACGGTACTGCGGCGTACTTACCATCTCCCTCAACCTCCTTTTATTCTTCCAGCTCCTTTACTTTTGTGTTAAAAGTTTAGTTATTTAAATAGTAAATAATCACTATAAATTTGTCAATATATTCTGTCATTTTAAGTCGATTTCCTGGGAAATTAGAAGTATTAAATAAAAAAGACGGGAAATCCCGTCTTAATTTTTATTAGGTGGTTTTTCATTATCAGGAGAAGTTTGTCCACCTGCTCCTGTAGAGTCTTTATCTTTAATCATGTTAGTCGTATTAAGTTCTGAAGATGGGGATATGGAAACTAATTTAAAATCTGTTCCAGAAAGTTGTTTCTCCAATATTCTCTCAATATTTTGCGATGCTTGGATATTTGTTTCATCGTATTCTAATTGAATAGTAATAGATTTCAAATGAATCTCCTCCTTTACCTTCATTTGTTCCCTGCATCATAAAAAATAAACAAGAAAAGAGACCATCTATTAGTGATGGTCTCTTAAAACTTAAGCTTCTTTTTCAACTAAGTTGTGCTCTAATTCTTGGGATGAAGAAGAGGTTACTTCATCCTGATTAAGTCTTTTCGTAATTTCGATTTTTTTAACTTGATGTCCATCAATTTCAATCACTTTGAAATCATATTCATCATACGATATGACCTGATTTTCTTGTATTTCTGAGTTTTGTGAAAGAACCCAGCCACCAATAGTATCAAGTTCACTATCATCAATTTCAAGTCCATAAATGTCGTTCACTTCTGCGATCAATACTTTACCGTCAAAGTGCTTAACATTTGGACTGACTGCATGAATCATTGGTGATTCATCTTCATCAAATTCATCACGTATTTCCCCAACAAGCTCTTCCAAAATATCTTCAATGGTAACAATACCTGCTGTTCCACCATATTCATCAACTAAAACAGCCATATGAAATCCTTTTTTCTGAAGCTTTAATAGTGTTTCCTTGATCGGTGTATTTTCAAATACGCTCAATGTTGGTCTAATGTAATGTTCAAGAGGGTATTCTTTTCCTTTAATCAAGTCAAAGAATACTTCTTTCGCATTCACCATACCAAGAACATTATCTTTATCTTCCCCTACAACAGGGTAACGTGTATATTTTTCTTCTGCAATTATATTAATATTTTCTGCAACGCTATTGTCTTCATAAAGACAAACCATTTCAGTACGAGGGACCATGATCTCTTTTGCAGTTCTGTCGTCAAATTCGAATACCTTTTCTACATAACTGAACTCAGATTTGTTGATTTCACCACTTTTGTAGCTCTCACTTAGAATCAAACGTAGTTCTTCCTCGGTATGTGCCATATCATGTTCTGAAGCTGGTTTTAATCCAAACATTCTTACTAAAAGCTGCGCACTTCCGTTCAAGAACCAAATGAATGGATACATAACTCTGTAGAATCCAATCAATGCAGGTGATAACAATAAGCTGATTGTTTCAGCTTTTTGAATAGCTACTGTTTTTGGTGCAAGCTCACCAAGAACAACGTGTAAAAAAGTAATGGATGCAAAAGCAATTGCAAATGATAATGTATGAACAATCGCCGGGCTTAAATCCATTTTTTCAAATACTGGACCGAGAATTGCTTCTACCGTAGGCTCACCTAACCAACCTAATCCTAATGCTGTAATAGTAATACCTAACTGACAGGCAGAGAGTGATCCATCAAGGTTTGAAATAACCTTTTGTGCTGCAATCGCTCGTTTGTTGCCTTCTTCAGCTAATTGGTCAATTCTTGATTTACGAATCTTAACAATCGCAAATTCTGCTGCTACGAAAAAAGCGGTTAGTAGAATAAGTACGGCTACTGCAAGTAATTTCAATAAGGTCAAACTGTCCAAAAAGACTCCTTATACCCCAAGTTACTGGAATATAAGTTGTCACCTCCTAAGTGTTATAAATTTTTTTATAATCAAGAAAAAGTATATCATATAATTGAAGAACTTACTTAATAAAAGAACTTATTGCCTGTATAATCAGTTTTTATTTAATAAATATATTATCTTATCGACTATAACATGTTATATTTACTTTTCATTTCTTTGAATGAAAGGTGATTTAACAAATGGATTTCAAGGAGTTATTCGTTTATATTGTGTTGGGAATCGTTCAAGGGTTTACTGAACCAATACCTGTTTCATCTAGCGGACATCTAGTAATTGTTCAATACTTCATGGATATTAATATCAAAGATTTACATTTTGAAGTACTGGTAAACTTCGCATCTTTACTAGCTGTGCTACTTATTTATAAACATGATTTATATCAACTTGTGAAAAATTCGTTCTATTATTTAACGACTAAAAAAGATGAGTACAAATCTGACTTTACGTTTTCAGTTTATCTGGCTCTCGCCACTATTCCAGTTGCTGTTCTCGGTATTCTCTTTGAAGATATGATTGGAAATTATTTAAAAGGTATTCAACAAGTTGGATTCTCTCTTCTTGCAACTGCTGTAGCTCTCTATTTGATACGAAATCTAAAGGGTTATAAAGGTGATAAGAGTCTAACTCTTAAGGACGCAATTATTGTAGGACTTGCTCAGGCAGTCGCGTTGATTCCTGGTATAAGCCGTTCAGGTGCGACCATAGTAGCATGTATGGCACTTGGAATGAAACAGGATACAGCCCTACGCTTCTCGTTCTTCTTATACATTCCAGTAAGTCTGGGGACCTTTATAATGTCCATAGGAGACATCACAGGTGCATCTAACTTGAAAGAGATGGCAATTCCTTATTTGGGTGCATTTATCGCTTCACTTATTTTTTCCTACTTTTCTTTAAAATGGTTTATGGGGATTATGAAAAAAGGAAACCTAGGCTATTTCTCACTTTACTGTCTAGTTGCGGGTCTATTTATAATTTTATACTTTTAAATAAGACAGAAGAGTTGGATCCTTATTCAGCTCTTTTTATTTTGCTAACTCAACGGTATCCAGATTTTCCTCTGCTTTTAGTACAAGTTTATTTTCTTTCTCATCGTAATAATAGATCTTCATCCGATTATCTGCATCAAATTGAACATCTCCACTATACAAACCAAAATACCCATTTCCCAGTGGTACAAGGTTTTTGTGAAATTCAGTCGTACTATCTGAATTCTCTTCATTGTTATCAATCGTCACATTATTGTTTGCACCAGTAGTAAACAAAAGTAAGATTCCTAAAACAATCAATGTTTTTCGAATGCTGCGCAATTCAGAAGCTGTATCTGAATACATAAAATCACTCCGTTTTTATATTCTCTTTTGTTAATTATCACATAACAGCAAAGAAAAATGATACTAAATTTGGGAGACTTACCCATTTTTTAGTGGTATTCTAAAAATGGTAAAACACTGATTTAAAATGCAGCAAAGAAAGGATGGACATCAAATGGATTTTGTACTGGATCATAAATGGGTGTTTCTCATTCTGGCCGAGACCGTATTTTGGGTTTCTACTTTATCTTTTTTAGTAGTACGTTATTGGTTCAATCTAAAGAAATTAAGCATTGCATTCTTTGTTCTTTTTCTCTTAAATGACCTATGGATTGCTGCGATGGGATATTTTGATTATTTAAGAACAGGAGAATTTTCTACTTATCAGATCATAATTCTGGTTGTCATTGCTTATGCCTTTTTGTATGGGAAAAGCGATTTTCAGAAGTTGGATCGCTTTATTCAGCGAAAGGTCGCAAAATGGCGTGGCTTGCCTGAACCCGAACTGCTCGATTCAAAACCACTTTATGGGATGCAACACGCGCAGCAAGAAAGACAAAATCTTTATAAGCACATTCTTTTATTCATCACCGTACAAGGTATTTTTTGGCTGGTATTTGGACTTTCAGATGCCGTTTCAACTATACAATTAGACTCCCTATGGAAAGATTGGTATGACACAACAAAGACAGATCTGTTCTACAAAAACGATACTGTTAATAATGTCACACGTATTTGGGCGCTGATACTCGCTATTGATATCGTCGTATCTTTGTCTTATACGGTTGCTCCAAAAAAAGAAAAGAAAGCAACGCGTGCCGCTTAAACTAAAAGAGCTTGGGATATTATCATCCCAAGCCCTTTTATAATATTATTTTGATTTTATATTTTGTTTCGATGTCTCTACCCGTTCATTACCCATAAACAATATGACAACAGCCGAAATCGCGATTGGAATTAGTGCATATGTGAATACTGTTGTAATGGAGTCAGACATAGAAGCTGAAATTCCATCAAGTATTTCAGGAGGTATTTTATCACGCTCTCCGGACTGAAACACCTTTTGTGGATCAAGATCTTTAATAGTAGCAGACCCCTGACCTGCAAAGCCTTTTAAATTCTCGCTTATTTTTTCATAAAAAATACGGTTTTGTAGTGCTCCAAAAATGGTTACACCCAGTGTCATACCTAATGATCGCAAAAAGGCATTCGTGGAGTTTGCTGAACCTCGGTAACGAAACTCCATCTTGTTGATAGTGGCTGCAGGTAATAAAGAGAACGAGAACCCCATACCAAAACCTACAGTGACCATAAAGAATGTAAGCATCATCCTAGAAGTATATGGTGTCATTCCACTCAGCATGTACATGCCGGTGAAATAAGAAATTACGGATACAATCATGAGGTTACGGAAGCTGGTTTTGGTTTGAAAAATACCACCGATCATACTTCCAGCAACAGACCCTAACATCATTGGTGTAAGAATTAAGCCTGCACTTGTTGCAGAACCTCCATAAACCGCTTGAACGAAAATAGGAATAAACACGGCTAGTATAATGAATGTTCCACCGTATAGAAAACCTAGAATCTGTGAAGTAGCGAAAAGCCTCTTCTTAAACATCCAAAATGAAATAATCGGTTCGGAAGCTTTTTGTTCTACAGCAAAGAACAAAGTAAAAAAGACAGTAAATATCGTAAACAAAGCTACGATCTGCGTTGAATCCCATGCATATGTCTTGCCACCAAGTTCAAGGGCAAACATCAGACTAACAACTGCGATCACAAGTGTGATGGCACCCCACCAGTCGATCTTTTGCTCGCAATGTTCCAGTGTTTCTTTGTAATAACGAAAGATCAAGTAAAAGGAAGCTGCACCAATTGGAACATTAATATAGAACACCCAATGCCAGCTGATCGCATCTGTAATAAACGCTCCAAGTAAAGGTCCGAGAACACTTGAAGTTCCGAAGACCGCCCCAAGAAGCCCTGTCATCTTTCCTCTCTTTTCTGGAGGGAAAATATCAAAAACAATCGTAAAGGCAATCGGCATCAGTGCTCCCCCACCGATACCTTGAATCGCTCTAAACGCTATCAGCTGCTCCATACTTTGGGCAAGACCGCAAAGGGCAGAACCGATAAGGAAAACAACAAGTCCAAAAATAAAGAATCGTTTTCTGCCATACATGTCGGATAACTTACCGTAAATAGGCATCCCTGCCATTACTGCGACCATATAAGAGCCAGTAACCCATACGAATTTATCAAAACCACCTAGGTCGGCTACAATCGTCCCCATCGCGGTTGCAACAATGGTATTGTCCATCGCGGCCATTAGAATACCTAGCAACAATCCGGCTACGACTAACTTTAGATTTGTTTCTTTATGCACCATAGCGCCATCTCCTAACCTAACACCCTCATGTATACTTAATAAACTTAAGTATACATGAGGGACTGTCCCCCAACAATTTATTTTCTTCGCTAATTCTCTCCATTAAATTAGGGTGTTTTCTTCATATCAACCTATAAAAATAGTTAAATTACGAATTTAATAAATTATCAACACCCCTTATTCCTATTCTTTCACATAGAAAAAGAGACAGCACGTCTGCCGTCTCTTTTTATCTTACCTATTAAAGTTCTAAGATAGAATCTTCACTATCTTGTCCTTCATACATTGCATCTAACATTAAGCCTGTCCAAAGATTTAGATTTAACCCACGGTCCTCATCATCGCCTTCAAGTCCAAGTTCAAGACCAGCGTCTAATGAAGAGTGTAGAGAAGAACGATCTTCATCTTCATCAAATGAGCTCATTAGGTCTGCCATGATTGAAGTGTTTAACATTAGAAAAGTATTTTCAAGCTCATCTTCAGAAGACAGAGAAAGTGCTGTATCTGTGTTAAGCATTGAGCTTAAAGAAGAACGATTTTCTTCGTCTTCAGACATAACAGCCGCCATCACGTCTGTTCCTAGATTTACATTCGCACTTGACTCTTCGTCTTCTTCAGTTGCTTCTACTCCTGCCCATAGACCAGCGTCAGCCATTACAGAAGAGTTATCTTCTTCATCTTCAGAAGTTACGTTCGCCATTACGTCTGTGCCTAGATCTACTTTCGCACTCGACTCCTCGTCTTCCTCAGTTGCTTCTACTCCTGCCCATAAACCAGCGTCAGCCATTACAGAAGAGTTATCTTCTTCATCTTCAGAAGTTACGTTCGCCATTACGTCTGTTCCTACATCTACTTTCGCACTTGACTCTTCGTCTTCTTCAGTTGCTTCTACTCCTGCCCATAGACCAGCGTCAGCCATTACAGAAGAGTTATCTTCTTCATCTTCAGAAGTTACGTTCGCCATTACATCTGTGCCTACATCTACTTTCGCACTTGACTCTTCGTCTTCTTCAGTTGCTTCTACTCCTGCCCATAGACCAGCGTCAGCCATCAAGGAAGAGTTATCTTCTTCATCTTCAGAAGTTACGTTCGCCATTACATCTGTGCCTACATCTACTTTCGCACTTGACTCTTCGTCTTCTTCAGTTGCTTCTACTCCTGCAGCTACACCTGCATTAACAGCAGCCTCTGTATTTGATTCTTCCTCATCTTGAGCTTCAACAGCTGCTTGAACATCTGCTCCTGCATTTAGAGAACTAGAATCTTTGTTATCTTCTTCATTAGAACGAACTTCCGCTTCAACGTTTGTATCTGCGTTTACAGACGCTTTACTTTCATCATCAGAAAAACTTTTAACTGTAGCATCTGTTCCGACTGCCGCATTTGCTTTAGCAGCGTCGTTTTGATCTTCAGTTTTTGATTCCGCTTCAACTCCAGCATCTACAGCTGTACCTACTTGAGCTTTTTCATCTTCTTCACCGGAAGCTTCAGCATTTACATTTGCACCAACGTTTGTTTTTACGCTATTGTGGTTTGAATCATCATCTAAACTCTCTAATTCGATGCCAGTTACAGCACCTAGATCAAGGTTAAGATTAGACTCTTCATCTTTATCAGAAAGTTGAATGTTACTGATCAACCCTGTTCCGATTTTAAGACTCGATGATCCTTCATCTGCAAATGTTTCACTTCCTCCAAAGAATAACCCCGCCGCCGCAGCACCTGTAATCGCAAATGTTCTAATAAAGTTTGATCTTTTCATTGTCATTTCTCTCCTTCTTCTTCTTAATTTTTTTTATCAAATTTGAATTAGAAGAAGAAAGATTGTGGTGGTTGTCCAGGTGGAGCATTTAGCCATTGATCATAATAGTGTCGAACTCCCTCGCCAAGTCGACTTCCTGTTTCAAGCTGTGTATTATTTTGTCCACCGTCTAGGATAGCCAAGAACGTAACAGTGCTTGAAGAAGTCATTGGTCCATTGGATGACCCTGATGGAGATTGTCCACCTTGTGATGATGGAGTTAGCATTTGAGTTTGAGTTGCCTTTTGAGTTACCGGATAATCCGGACTTGTTTTTTGCCGTACAGGTTTCTGGGTTTCTTGATCCCTGCTCTTTTTAAGTACTTCTCCACTCGTACTCGTACTAACTGAATTCTCTATGTCTTTTTCAAAAATTTCTTTTTTGGTCACTACAATCGGTTTTTTGGTTATTACATCTTTCGTTTCATTAATCGTTTCACTAGTATTCGGTTTGTTCCCCACAACAGGTTCAGTGACTGGTGTTGGGGTAGGAGCTGGTTCTGGTTTTGCTTCGACCACTTCCTCAACTTCCGGCTTAGTAGTAACAATCTCTGAAACGACTGGAAGCTTCACCTCTACTTGAGGTTTTTCCGGTGTAACAGGGACCGTAACGTTCACCTCCTGATCTAACACATCGACTTTTATCGATGGTTTTTCAGAAAGGTTAACATCCACGCTCGGTTTAGAGCTTTTTAGCTTTTCTGTCGGAACTGCTTCTTTTACCGTATCGACTGTATTTGTTACCGTTTTGACCGCTTGATCTACTGGCTTTACGGTCTCAGTAACTTTGTTAACCGTTTGATCCACCCTGTCGACAGCACGAGTTGTGTCTTTTACAATATTTGTAACTGTGTTAAGAGTAGGTCTCACAACCTCATCGGAAACTGAATGATCTTTCGTCGAAATGTTCACTTTGTCTGGAACACTTTCAACAATCTCAGTTGTTTCTTTTGTAAGGTCTGTTAATGGAGAAAGAATCCCTCCGCTATCAGCCGATACGATCGCGGGAATACTCATACCCGCTGCGAATACAACCAATTGTACAAATCGTTTCACCTGGTTATCACCTCCTTCTGTAAGTCTTTTCAAATAGCTAACGAAGGTAAATTTGATTTGGATCACTAAAAAAACAAAAAAATTACATTTTGTACACTTAAAACAGGAAATGTGACGCAAAGGCTCACTTGCTTTACAATTAAAGGAGTAAGAAGTTGAGGTGATTTTAAAAATGACACAACATGTTTTTCATCTAAATGCCCATTGGCCAGGTGGAAGAAATGCTACTGGAACGATAGAAACGCAGAATTTGAAGACTAAGGTATCGATACCTCCTGAGATGGATGGACCAGGAATTGGGACGAATCCAGATGAGATGTTGCTTGGAGCAGCGGCAACTTGTTATATCATCACACTCGCTGCCATGATAGAACGAAGTAAGATAGATAAGATAAATTTAACGATGGAGTCAGAAGGATATGTCGACGTTACAAACGGAGTGATTGCGTATCAGAAAATCATTCATCGACCGGTCGTCACGATCAAACATGACCCGTCAAAAAACATTTCGACACTTCTTCAAAAACTCGCCATAAAAGCTGAACATTCGTGTATGATTTCACGAGCATTGAAAGGCAATGTCGAAATAGAGGCGATTTTGACGATAAAAAATGGATGATTATAGAAGAACAGGCCTTCCGTTACCTGTACTTACGAAATTACTTATGTTAGCATAAATGTTAAGGAAGGAAAGTAATTTATTATTTGGGTTCCTAACAAGTTCCCCCATAATAGAAAGGGGACGATGTATCATGAACCATCAAGATGTGAAAACCATACTCTTAAATTTACAGAACAAACAGTATATTGAATCCGATATTACTCACACCTTTAGTGAAAACAATTCAGCTGTTTTTTCTGTTAAGTATTTAAAGAACGATCAAACGTTCGAAGTGATTCAGATTGAAACAAACTCCCTGAAGCGGTTTGAAGATGTCGATTCTGCCGTTCATTGTATTAACAACTTAATCGCTAAATAGAGAACTACTCTTTTTCATAATGAAAGAGGTCAACCAAAGTAATGGTGACCTCTTTTTTGTTTATCTATGGAGATATTTTATCCAATCATTATCCTCAATCGAAATAAAATGATTGGCTTTAGTATTCATTACATACACTAGAGCTTCTATATCTCCAGCTGATGTCTTTATTCTAGCAACAATGCGATCATATAAATTATTTGCTCTATTTTCTATAAAATCTTCGAGCTCGTCTAAACGTTTTAGTTCCTCCGTTGTTACTTCATACAACTCACCTGTTACCCATTTATCTTTTTCAAGAACTAATGCAGGGTAACCACAACCTGTATCGTATAGTTGTCCCTCGGCGTAGCAACTATGTTCTATGTATTTTGCATTCAGCAAATAGTGGGCATTACTTCCCTCTTTTCGAAGCGTCCCGTAAACAAACACTAGTTGTTTTTTCATAAACTCACCTTCTTTTTCATACGAGCATTACCCTTTTGAAAAAAAGACAGCCCAGACCAGTAAACTTAAAAATAGAATTCCCGCTATAGCAGAAAGAGTCAATGCGATTAATATCGTCCAACCTAATCCTTTTCGGTTTGTGAGAATCAGAAAAATACTTAACGTGAAGAAAGTAAAAACAAAACCTAGTATTGACCACAGCCATCGATCTTTATTATATAGCGGTGCTTGAACAAACAAATAATAAGCAATAGCAATCTGTATTAAAGGAACGTATAAGATCTCCAAACACTTTTCATCCCTTCTCATAATATTTTCTTTCCTCAATAAATGTATCATTTTTCTTCAAATAAAAAAGCTTTCAACCACTCCTTGGGCTGAAAGCTTCAGTATAAAATGTACGTTTTTAATATCCTTTTCTCACATCGATAACATGTTCGTTTTTTCGTTTCTTACTCCCTCTAGCAGCGTCAAAAAATAAAACAAGAGCTGTTACGATGTGCATGATCATTCCGATGACTGGCAAGTAGCCGACAATAGAAGTAATAAGCCCTAACACACTTCCTGTAAATCTTTCTTTTTGAACGATACAAATGATGAGTGTGATCAAATGAAAAACAAACATGAATTGAAGTGGTCCCCATGCTGAAGCAAGAATGATGGCTCCTCCTAAGAAAGGAATGCCAAGGAAAGCTTCAATACCACCAGTTATCATTTTCAAAAGTCTCGATATGTTCATGAGACAGCCTCCTCAATGATTGCTATTTATATAATACGGATTTACCACGAAAAAAGTTTCCTATTATAAACATTACCTCTCTATATAAATAAAGAAACCTCCTGTTTTGGAGGTTTCGCTCTCTATTCCTGTATTTTCTTTGCTTCTTCAATAAATGTTGTTATGATCGCCATCATATTCTCGTTGTCATGTCTTAATTCTTCAGGATGCCACTGCGTCCCTAGCAGGAACGTTTTATTCTGGTCTTCCAGCTCTAATGCCTCAATTACACCATCAGAAGCTCTTGCTGCAACACGTAACCCTTTGCCTACTTTTCCGATCGCCTGATGGTGAAAACTATTTACAGCAACCTCTTTTTCACCAATAATTTTATACAGTTTACTGTCTTCTTCAATGCTAACAGTATGAGAAGGTTCTGATCGCGTTGCAGAGGATTGGAAATGATTAATACTGTCAGAAAACTCACTCTCTACATCTTGGATGATTGTTCCTCCATAACTAACATTTAACAAATGATAGCCTCGGCACATGGCTAGAATAGCTTTTTCGTTCTCACGAGCTTTTTTCACAAGTTCAATCTCAAAATCATCACGATTCTTATTGACCTTTTTTACTTTTGGATGAGGTTCCTCATTGTAAGTAATGGAGCTGATATCTTCACCACCTGTAAAGATTAACCCATCACACATTTTTGCGTAAAACTCAGCTTCTTCTGGCTTGCCCATCGGAATCACAATTGGTATTCCTCCTGCATCTCTAACCGTTTCCGCAAATTTATTATAAACAACAATCGTATCAACGTTTTCATTTTGAGTTTCAATCGTATTGATCGACATGATCGTACTTGTTAATCCAATTAATGGCTTTTGAGTCATATATAACTTCCTCTCCAATATGCTGTTCACTCATGTTTTACCTTAAAAACGTAATCATAAACACCCATAATTTATCATTCCTATTACTATTAACCATTTATTCATTCCTATTACATTTTTCATTCAAATAAACGAAAAACAGCTCACTTAATATGTGAGCTGTTTTTATTATTTATATCTTATGCTACTGCATAGGTGGTCTTGGTTTTTTTACAGAATAGACTAGCTCAACATCACCATTCTCTTTTACACATTTAACCGTGTACGTTTTCTCAACACCTTGCTCGGTATTGTGAAAGGTGATTCTATCGCCTTCTTCAAATTCTGATGTACCTGTGTCCCATAATTTCTCGTCATCTGGTTTTCGCATACCTTTCACCTCTCGTTTTCCGAATATTTGCCCCATATGCAATATGCCATTTAACTTTATTTTCCCCCTGAAAGGAAAATGAATCCTAATCGTTTGATTAAACGTGCATATTTTACTCTCGTTATTGAGAATCCAGCATACAAGCTCCTTTGTTCGCTGGGAATAGAGTCCGGCTCAATATCGGAATTGGTATGTCAGCAGTTCAATTAGCTACTCTCTCACCAACCGGTTATGACAAGAATTTATGGACACCTCTTTATTAGTTATTCTTATTATTCATGATATTTATATAAAGTGCGCCTTATCTAATAGTTCTACTAAACAGGTAGAAACCCTTTATATTGTTTAAATTCTTTAATTATTTATTTCTTTAGTTAACTAATTGATAGCAGGTTTAGTTCTTTCGCAACAAACTCCATAAGCTCGGCGATTTTATTAGATGAAAAATCCAACTCGATCCCTGCAGCCTCATAAACTTCTGGAAGGGACTTAGAGCTTCCAAGTTTCAGAGCTTCTTTATATTTATGGATCGTCCCCTCCGGATCTTCTTTGTAATTTTTGTACAACTGAATAGCTCCAAGTTGTGAAATGGCATACTCAACAAAATAGAATGGAACTTCAAATATATGAAGGGTATAGAACCATCCTTTTACTTTCCATTCTTCGTATGAATTCCAATCGATTATGGAAGCACCATAGCGATCTTTCAATTCGCCAAACTTCTTCGTACGTTCTTCCCACGTATGGTTCGGATGTTGATACAGCCAGTGCTGAAACTGATCAATGACCATAATATACGGAAGACTCATCAATGCTCCTTTGAGCTGATCTTTCTTCGCTCGGTTAAGTTCCTCTTCTGTTTTGTAAAACTCGTCCCATCGGTCCATCGTAAATAGCTCCATACTCATACTTGCTAGCTCAGCGGACTCCATTGGAATTTGTTTATAAGCATATAATTCTAAATCGTTCTTTAATAGATCGTGAATCGCATGCCCCATCTCATGCATAAAAACAACTAAGTCACTATCCGTATTGGACATGTTCATAAAGATAAACGGAAGCCCTGTTACAGGTAAAGATTCACAGAATCCACCTTGTGCTTTCCCTTTTCTGCTCGTAAGATCAAAAAGCTTCTTCTCGTTCATTTCATGGACAAGAGAGCCGAATGTAGCATCAAGTTCGCTTAAAACTTTCGCTGATTTATTGATCAACTCCACATCAGAACTTACAGGTTGTAATGGTTTTCGACCGATGGCTTCTGCTTGAACATCCCATGGCTTATAAACATCTACACCAATTTCAGCTTTGTGCTCTTTTTGAAGTTGTATCGTGATCGGAAGAACATGCTCACGTATAGATTCAGCAAGTTCTGTGCAATCCTCTGGCGTGTAGTCAAATCTATTATATTTTTTAAACATATAATCATTAAAACCGTTCAAGCCCGCGTTCTCCGCTTTCTTCACTCGTAGTTGAATCAACTCATCAAGAATACTTTGAAGTTTCTCTTCTTCTTTTAAGATAGGTTCATACAAAGCTTTCATCGCTTTTTCTCTTATGTCACGCTTTGAATCTCTAATATGAACAAAGAGTTCACTAATCGTTACTTCTTTACCTTCCCAATTTGAAGATAGCCCCCCCGTGATCTCAAAGTATTGATTTGTTAGAGCATCCTCTTGTTTTTCAATTTCCAAGTTGGCTTCTTGAAATAGAGCAAATTGTGTTCTTAATTTCTTTTTATATTCTCCGAATTCATCGTCTGGCAGTTCAGCCAAAAATGGTGACTCTAACACTTTCTCGTCCAAAATGGATTGGTACTTTCTAAACAATGGCTTGATGTGTTGCTGATCAAATTCAAATTGCTTTTTAATCTCTTCATCATTACTATGACATTGAAAGGCAATATAATGGCGTAGCATCTCTTCTTCTACTTTTTCGTAGATGCGTTTTTGCTGATTTAAAAAATTCATAAGATCATTTAATGAAGTAATGGTTACGCTTACAAGATTCTCAAACTCTTCTTTTAGTCCATTTATTTTCTGATCGTTCATTTCGATTCCTCCCGAAAACGTTCTATTATTCACTTTACCACAAATAGGAAAATACTAGATAGATGGTATATTTGTTTAAATAGATAAAAATGACCCTTACTCGTACATATGAAGGACGGGTAAGGATCATTTGTTCAAAAATTTATTTATTGATTAACAATTACAGATCATAACTACGTTTCCATCTGGATCTTCTACATTGAACCAAGCTACTTCACCGTGCCACTCGATCTCTCGGATTACTTTCATATTCTTCCCTTGAAGTTCTTTGTAAGCTGCATCAATGTCTGGAGCAAATAGATTAAACATGGGACCAGAACCAGGTGATCGGTGGAAAGATGGATCAAACGTATGATCATCTAGTGATAATCCAGTTTGTCCTGTTACTGGAATGTTATGTACAGGTGATTGCACTTCACTGACATCAATCGTAATTCCCAATAGATCAGCATACCATGCTACAGATTTTTTAAGATCAGTTACATGCACGAATACATTGTTGATGTGGCTTTGTATGGCAGAGATACTCGTTACTTTTTCACTCATGAAAGACGCCTCCTAAAATTTACATTCTTCATACGTTCTTCGATATCCATAAAAAGGTCTGAAATTTTGCGCTTCATAAAAAGTGTGCGATGTACGGGATGCAAGCATCTCCATTCGTGCTGTTGGATACTTCACTTGGATGACGTTCAAGAGCTTTCCACCTAATCCTAGTCCACGATAAGGCTTCGAGATTAGCATCTCGCAAATATAGAGTGTTACGTGTTCATCTGTAAGCCCTCGTGCGTAACCTACTACCTCTTCGTTCTGTAACAGCACATAAGCTATAGTAGATTTACTCCACGCCAGTCTTGTTTCTTCATATCTTTCGACTAATTGTGTCCAACCTTCTTGTTTGTTCAGTTCTTGAATCAGCTCGAAATGATCCTTTTCTATATAAGGAACAACCCTTACATCTTCCACCGCTGTTTTCTCCTCTATAAAAGTGCTTTAACGTTCTGCACACCTTTTTCAACTTCTGAAAGTAGATCTCCTTCAAAATGCTCTTGTTCGATCACGCAATAATCAACTTTTTGTTCATCTGCTAGTCGTAAGAAGCTATCGATATCAAGCAAACCTGTTCCAGCGATCGTGCTCTGTTTTTGTCCATCTTTTTCTACCATATCTTTAAGGTGAAGCGATACACAACGGAAGCGATACTTATTCAACAGCTCTTCAGGCTCGAACCCAGCATATTTTGCCCAATACGTATCCAGCTCCATCTTGACTAAATCAGAATCTGTTTCTTGATAAAGCAAATCAAACGGCATCTTACCTTCAAGCTCGTAAAATTCAAAATCATGATTATGGTAAGCTACACGGATTCCATACTCTTTGCTTCTTAATCCCGCTTCGTTCAACACGTCTGCTACACGCTTGTAATCGTCGATCGATCTTCTTTCCTCTTCTGTTAAATATGGCATGATCATTAAATCATTCTCTAAAATAAGTTGATCTTCCATCTGTTTTTTAAATGCATCTCCAGAGAATTGCTGAAGTGGAATATGAGCTCCAGCAACCGTTAAAGCATTTTCGTCCAATACCTTTTTTACTTCTTTAGCAGATATTCCGTATAGTCCTGCAAATTGGACACTGTCATATCCGATCCCTTTCACTCTTTCTAATGTACCTAATAAATTCTTTTCAGCTTCTTGTTGAATGGAGTATAGTTGCAATCCAATTTTTCTCATGTTTATCTCTCTCCTTTTAAACGTTTACAAAACTTTGTTCATCGATATAGATGCCTGTTTATAACCTAATTTTTTATATAGTTCGATTGCATTTTCGTTCGAACCAAACACATGTAGACCCACATAGTCCGCTCCTTCATCTTTTGATTCATTCTCAAAAAAACGAAGAGCGGTCTGAGCGATCCCTCGCTTACGGAATGCATTCAGCACGTAAATATCATAAAGAAAGGCTTTCTTCTCTTCTTTTGAAACATGAAACCACAGGTAGCCGGCTAATTCATGATCTTCTTTGATATGAAATAAATGCTGTCCTTCTGTTTTTTCCTCATCAGGAAGCAGCTGTTCCATTTGCTTTTCTGCTTTTTCAGTAGCTATTTCTTGATCTAGTTTATAATGTTCCGCGGTATCACGAATATAATCTGGCAGCATAAACTTTAGGTAATCTTTAAACTGCTTGTTGTCCATTCTCTCAAATGTGATCAAACGCCTATCTCCCCTTTACTTCATCAGATATTCGATAATCTTAGGCATCCTTTCTCGCCAAGCTGTCTCATGATGTACTCCACCATCGATTATTTTAAATTGCACGTCGATGTTCTTTTTCTTAAAAACTTCATAGACCTCTTCAGAAGAACGTATGTAATGAGCAGCATCCACCTTTGAGGTATCCTCAGCGGTTCCGATGTCCATATAAAATCGTTCGAGCCCACTTAAATCACTTTCTTCTATGAACCTTTCAATCTCTGTTTGATTAAACCAATAAGCGGAAGAAAGACTTGCTACTCTTTGAAATATATGAGGGTAGCGACATGCTGCGTACGTGGAGATCAGTCCACCCATCGAACTGCCTGCCATTAAGGTTTCGTCAGGTTTTGTTCTGTATTTTTTATCAATCAGCGGCTTTAATGTATGTAGAATAAACTCGATGTACGCTTCCCCTTTTCCTCCATAAACTCCTTCAAATTTAAGAAGTTCGGGTCCTACTGTTGGATTTTCCCATGGTGCGTATTCATTAAAACGTTCGAATCCCTCATGATTACAATCAATACCAACGATGATAAGAGGCGCTTTACTCTTTTTTAAATAGTCAGCTAAGCCCCATGAAACACCGTAGCTGGCGTCTGCATCATGAAACAGGTTTTGCCCATCATGCATATATAGAACAGGGTAATGTTCTTGACTGTCTCTATAATCGTCAGGCAGACACACACGAATCTGTCTTTCTATTCCTCCAAATTGTCCAATAGTCACTTTGAATGTCTGTAGCATTATCTTCTCCCATTCTATTAATCTAGGTTGAGGTTGAAACCGTTAACAAAAAACTGTAAGGTTTCCTGTTCATCTTCATTTAGTTCACGATTAACCTGGACTTTATATTCTTCTTCAATTGCTTGTGGATTACCTTCAAATTCTTTTGTAAGGTTAGCGAACCTTCTCAACATGGATACCTCTGTTAGAAACTCTTGTTTCGTCGCTGCCTTCCAATGAGAGAATATATAAAAATCCGCGTTAAACGATTCTAATTGATCTAACAAATTCAGCGTTCGATTCACCTTATAGTTACTTTTAGGTGCGTACATATTTGCGTAGAGACAATCGGATAAAAATAAAACCTTTTCTTCCTTTATGTATACAATGATCGAATCTGTTGTATGGTCTCCGCCAACATGTTGAAGAACACATGTTACCCCACCTAGATCAATCTCCATATTTTCATGAAACGTAATCGTCGGTAGTTTTATTTTAATGTTTCGGTGATCTGGAAATTCTTTTTTGATAGCTTCTGCACAAAATTCAATTTCAACACCTTGCTTAACTCTCTCATCAAGATCTTTATCGCTCCATGAAAAAGGAAGGAGTTCCTGCATTTTTGTTTTTGTTTCTGCTGAAGAAATGGATGGAATGTTTAAGGCTGGCAATCCAAAAATGTGATCCCAATGCCAGTGCGTAATGACTGCCAGATCAGGTTTTCGAATACCCTTTTTACGCAGTTCATCCAAAAAGTAAGATGCATGTTTTTCTGAGTTTCCTGCATCGATCATCAAAGTCATTTCGTTTCCCACAACGGCTCCTAAAATTGGACGATCTGTGTCTGAAACAGGTGTTTGGTACCAAAAACGTTCTGTTAATTTTTCTAATGTCTGCAAACGATCCAACTCCCCTATTCAAAAACATGTGAACATCTTTATTTTACTTTAAATCATCTCTTAGGGTTAGAAAGATGCACATTTTGGTCCGTTTGTATTTCTTCCGGTATATGAGTTGGTGCATTCGGTACTTTTCTCTTTCTTTGATCAAGGATTTCAGAAGAATAAAGTTTGATGACTAAACTCCCTCCATAGCGTTTGGCACGAATAAGTATAGGCTGATCGTATTTGTTTTGAAATTGAAAGTCTGGTCCGTACCAACTAACGGTCGCGTCTCTCCCTGATGGTACGTATGGAACACGTTTGCTGTGAGAATAGCGTTGAACAATTCTTAGTCCTGCTCGGTCTACTGCATTAAATAAAGTGGAAGATACTTGGCAGATGCCTCCCCCTATTCCCTCTGATAATTCTCCTCTGACGATAATAGGTGCACTTTTATATCCTTTTGCCGTCGTTCTTCTGCCAACAACTTGGTTGAATGAAAAGGTTTCATTCGGAAAAACAACATGACTATCAAGTGCTTTTGCAGCAAGCTCAATGTTTGTTGTTCTGCTATTGTTATTTGAATTAAAGTATGTAACATATTGTCCGATCTGCTGGTTCTTGATATGAGCAAGAACCTCTGTATCCACTTTTGGATAGATATTCATTTCTGGCACATCTATGTTTTTGGGGCCCGTTTCAAAAAAATACGTATAAAACTTTTCTTTAAATAATTTTCGATTTAATTTATAACCAACTTGTCCTGGTATGATACCACCGTAATCATTCAATTTGGCATTAACTGGTGCTTTATATGATGTTTTATCAAGCATATCAACAAATTGATTGTATTTCGTGTCATCGATCATTGGAAACCCAGGTATTGAACCTTCGAACTGTTTTCGGCTTACTTCTGCAAGCTTTTGCCCTCCCAGATTCACTATTAGAGTTTCAGCGCTTTGTTCAGCAGTTGTTGATAATAAAAGAAGTCCAGCTAACCATACTTGCAACATTGATCGATCACTCCGATTAATTATTTCTCTCTCATTCATAAAAACAAAGAGATCACAAACATGACCTCTTTGTTATTTTCATTTAAAATTTGGTTTTCATACTAATTTTTTAGTCTTTTCCATTATCTTTCATCCTTGGTGATGGACTTCTTTTTCCAGGGTGAATATTTGGACTTTAGTTCCACCTTGGCGAACTTTAGGTAACTTTAATGAAGAGTAAGATTTTGATACGGACATGCATCAACTGATCCTGTCACTTGCAGTCCGTGACTCTTTCGAGAATACTTAACACCTTTTTTTGCCGATGCATCTTGTGAAACTTCTTATTTCTTTATATTGTTGAGGCGTTTTTAATTTTTCCTAAAATACGTTTTTTATGTCGCGTTCACACTCAAAAAAATGTCAACAACAAAAACAAACCTGAATCCGTTAAGATTCAGGCCATAGGAATTTATTGTTTTGTATCAAGTGGTTTTAATTTCGCTTCTATTTCTTCACGATGAGTCTCTAAGAACGGTGGTAGTGCAAGTGACTCACCAAGATGTTCAATATCTTCGTCCGTATCAAATCCGGGACCATCTGTTGCAAGTTCAAAAAGAATGCGATTCGGTTCACGGAAATAGAGAGATTTAAAATAAAAACGATCTACAAATCCAGAATTCGGAAACCTTGATGTTTTTACTTTTTCAATCCATTCATGTAGTTCTTCTTCATTATCAACTCGAAAGGCAACATGGTGCACTCCACCTCGACCAAGTCGTTCTTGAGGAAGGTCATTTCGTTCTTCTACATGAATTTCAGCACCGCTTCCCCCTTCACCTGTTTCCAACACAATAATTTCAGGTTGACCTGCCACTTCTGGTGCGTAGCTTCCGATTTTTTTAAAGCCTAATAGTTCAGTTAGCACTTCTACAGTTGGTTCAGCTGAAGGCACAGTTAACCTTACAGGACCAAGGCCAACGACTGCATATTCATGTGGTGTTGTGCTCTTACTCCACGGCTGGCCACCTGCAACTCCTTTGTTGTTTTCATCCGAGACTAAAATCATTCTTTGACCTTCAGGATCTCTAAATGCCAACGTGTTACGGCCTGCACGTTTCTTGATATCTTCTGCTTCAATACCGTGTTCTTTTAAACGCTCTTTCCAAAAGCGAAGTGCATCATCATTTTTTACTCGAAGGGAGATAGCTGAAATGCTGTTGTTACCATCATGGTTTCTACTAGCCATCGGAATTTCAAAAAACGTAAGCTCTGTTCCTGGATTCCCCTTTTCATCACCATAAAACAAATGATAAACGCTTGTGTCATCCTGATTCACCGTTTTTTTAATGAGTCTTAAGCCCATTACTTCTGTATAAAATCTAAAGTTTTCAGGGGCTTTTGCAGTTAACGCAGAAACATGGTGAATTCCTTTAAGTTTCATCATAATCCCTCTTCCATTCCATTTTCTTTTATTATCTCCCTTTGCTAAGAAAATGCCCAACAAAAAGCTTTGCGTACGTTAGTATGCTATTAACATGTGCACGAAAAAAGAAACTCCTGACAAACGGAGTCCCTTACGTATGAATCTATTCGACAACCAGATAATGCATACTAAACCAGTTTTTATCATCACACCATACTTTTTTAGGTGTGAATCCACATTGTCTCGCCATATCTTGAAACTCTTGAATCGTAAACTTATAAGAATTCTCAGTGTGGATAGTCTCTCCTTCAGTAAAGAAGACTTTTTCATTACCGATCGTTATCTTCTGATTTACCAGGCTTACAAGATGCATCTCAATTCTGCCCTTTTCTGCATGATAAAAAGCATGATGTTGAAATTTTTCGAGATCAAAATTTGCCAAAAGTTCTCTGTTTAACCGGTTTAGTAAATTTATATTGAATTGACTTGTGATCCCTTTATTATCATTGTAAGCCGCATTCAACACAGCGTGATCTTTTTTCATATCTACTCCGATCAACAAACCTCCTTTTGGCCGAAGAAAATTTGCTGTCATCTTTAAAAATTTCATTCTTTCCTCAGGCTCAAAGTTCCCAATCGTAGATCCCGGAAAGAACACCGCTTTGCGATTAGATTTAAGATCAGGCACCCCAAACTCATCCGTATAATCGGCAGACACCGCATGCACGTCTAAATGAGGATATTCAATTGACAGAGCTCGTGCGGATTGATATAGAAAATCTTTAGAAATATCGATCGGCACATATTCTTTAAGATCAGGCATAGCCTCAAGAAGCGTCCTAACTTTTTCACTGCTGCCGCTTCCAAACTCCACGAGTGCCGTATCGCTTCCAATTGCGTGAGCCATCTCATCTTTATATTTATTTAAGATCAGCAGTTCTGTTCGGGTCGGATAATATTCTGGGAGCATCGTAATCGCTTCAAATAACTCAGAACCTTTTTTATCATAAAAATACTTAGGTGAAATGAACTTTTTCTCTTGTCGCAGTCCATGAAGTACTTCACTATACATATCTGTTTCAGGTTCGTTTCCGATGTGATAATGAACGTTTGATCTTATCGTTTTCATGTGAGATCCCCCGCTAAGCGAATTCCGCTGAACTGCCATCTTTTATCGGCTTGAAAAAAATTGCGATAAGTAGGTCGGATATGCCATTTCGATGTTGCACACGATCCACCTCGCAAAACGATCTGATTGCACATGAATTTTGCATTATATTCACCGAGCGCACCTTCAAGCGGCTTACTCTGAGGATAGGATGTGTATGGGCTGCTGGTCCATTCCCAAACATCTCCAAACGCTTTTTTTATTGGTGATTTTGAATAAGAATCACCGACAACCGGATGAAACGATTCTTCTTCAACAAAATTCCCCTCTATTGGGAGGGAACTCATCGCATGTTCCCACTCTGCTTCTGTTGGCAACCTTTTTCCGCTCCACCTAGCAAAAGCATCTGCCTCATAAAAACTTACATGGCAGACAGGTTCATCAAGATTTAATTTCTTTTCACCTGTTAATGTGAACGTGTACCAGCCATCCTCACTCTTACGCCAATAAAGAGGATGTTTCCACTTTTCCTTTTTAACTGTTGCCCAGCCATCTGACAGCCAATGCTCAGGCTGTTCATATCCCCCCGCCTCAATAAAAGAAAGATATTCTCCGTTCGTGACGGGATGGGAAGATATCTCGTAAGCATTCAGCCAAACCTTATGACGTGGCCGTTCATTATCAAAGGAGAATCCCGCTCCTGTAAAACCAATTTCAACGAGTCCTCCTTCAATCTTAATTTCAGTGACTTGCGATTTTTGCTCAGAATTTGTGTGATCAGATGAAGAAGAAGATTCTGTGTACGGAGGTAGTAAAGGGTTGCAGCTAAAGTTATATTTTACATCTGTTAAAAGAAGTTCCTGGTGCTGCTGTTCGTGTTGAAGACCGATCTCAATAAGATCCTCAACCTCTTTTGGAAGCTGATCTCCATAGTTCTTAAGAAGACTCAAGATTTCTGTGTTTATGTGGTCACGATAAGCATACACTTCAGCCATCGACGGTCTGGAAAGCACGCCTCTAGAATGTCTGGGATGATACGAACCGATCGTTTCATAGTAGGAATTAAAAAGATAATCAAACTTTGGATTAAAAGGAACATAGGACGGATTTTTTTCTTTTAAGATGAATCGTTCAAAAAACCATGTCGTGTGTGCTAGATGCCACTTTGGCGGACTCACATCTGGCATCGCCTGAATGATCGTATCTTCATTTTGAAGTTTTGATGCAAGTTTTTCTGATAATGACCTGATCCTTTCGAATTGCCCAATTAATCGTTCTACCGCTACCTGATCGATTGCCATAAGTATCCTCCCTTAATTAGCTATTGCTTTCTACCACATTGCCTTCTGTTGGAATAGGATGTTCTTTTAATAACTTTGCAAAGTGAATCAGATTGTACGTCATTATTTTATTGTGCTGCATCGTAAAATCATTTCTGTTGCCTTCCGCCTCTATATAGGAAGGTCCTGGACCTGCTTCACCAACCCAATATGTATCTACATTTGGCGGTAAGGTGAAACCAATGTGAGACAAGCCGTACAGAATGGAAGCACTCGCATGTTTCGCTCCATCCTCATTACCTGTCACAACAACACCTGCTACCTTGTTATAAAATAGATATTGGCCTTTTTCGTTTGTCATTCCACTCGCACCGTATAGCCTCTCTATGCCTTGTGTAGCAAGGCTGCTCTTTTCACCGAGCCAGATCGGCGTTCCGATGATGAGAATATCAGCCTTTTTTACTTTTTCAAAAATCTCTGGCCACTCATCACCCTCTCCTTCATCTGCAGAAACACCATAAGCGATCCTGTAATCAGCAAGCCTTACCATTTCTGTATCTATGTTGCTCTTATTAAAAATATGCACCGCTTCGTTCATCAAGCTTTCGGTATTGGAGACTTCATCACCACTTTTAAGAGACGCATTAAGTAGAAGTGCTTTAATCATGAGATTGTCCCTCCTGTTTAGTACCATATTAAAGTATAAATAGCCGAAAATCAGAAAATTAAAACAACTTAAACGAATTCTTAACAAGGTTGGAATAAAACGATTGAAGATTACTAGGGGTATCCGTTTAGTGAGCTGTGGAAAGTTAGCTTTTCCTTCCGAGGAGGACAATAGCATGTGCAGTGTTTCTGGGGAAAGCACATCTTTAGTATGTATTGTTGCTGGGAAGGTTTATTAAGTCATGGTCGCTAGTAATTAAGCCGAAAACGCTATCAATTAAATCTAAAATAAAATAATTAAGTCTGATTCAGCAACAATTAAGTCAAAATCGAAAAAAATAGGCTTTTCGACAAATGATGACACACCTTCTCTACCTTTTACTCCATAAAAAAAGAGCCTTCCTATATAAGGTGGCTCCCTTAAACAGTATTAATCTTTTAAAAACTTGCGGTCGAAAATGAAAGGTCCGAACGGCAGTACAGAAGAAACTAATGCCAAGAATGCACGCATAATCGGCCACTTCTTCACGTTGTACACATACAGAATGACTAGAATATAAAGCACGAACAATAGACCATGAAGCGCACCAACGATTGATACGGCCATCGGTTGATCTAAGAAATACTTCAACGGCATGGCGATGAAAAGAAGGATTAAGAACGAAGCCCCTTCAAGATATCCTACTGTTCTTAACGTTTTTATTGGATTCATAACTGAATATACCTCCATTATTGCATAATGACGATTCTATCTTTAGTTTTATCATAAGTAGGTAGAAGTTAGACTTCCAAACCATAACTATTGTGTGACAAATTCAAAGAAAAATAGTTGGGGTCAGACCCCCAACTATTTTTCTTTTCCTCACGTTTCATTTTTCCACCAGCGTGTTTGCTCTATTTCTACTACCCTAAAAAGCTGGTTTACTTTTTCAGTCTATTTTTCATATCTGCAATTATCTCTTCGTATGGTGTATTTTCTACTCCATCATATCTGGATACGACTTTTCCTTCTTTATCCACTAAGAAAAAGGCTGATGCATGGATGAACTGGTCTGAGTTAGGATCAGCCACTACTGGTGTTTTGAATGAATCTCTTGCTAACTGTTCGATCTGTTTTTCTTCATAGCCACCAAGAAAGTGCCAGTTCGAAAAGTCTGCGTCATAGTTTTCACCAAACTTCTTCAATGCCTCAGCATTATCTCTTTTTGGATCGATAGAAAAAGATACAAATTCCACATCAATCTTCTCTTCTTTTGCCATACCTTGCAGTTTAGCCATATGTGCAGTCATAGGCGGGCAAACTGTTGTACAATTTGTGAAGATAAAATTCGCCATCCACACTTTACCTTTTAAATCTTTCAATCCAAATTCAGCCTCGTTTTGGTCTTTAAAAGAAAACGACTGAACGTCCCAGTCTAATGACTGAGACGTTTCCTTGCTTTCGCTATTATGTTGTTCGTGGTTCTTATGATTCTCGTGTTCGTCCTTTGATCCATCTGAACCGCATGCTGACAATATTGCCATCGTCAGTACTAGTCCCAAAATCAGCATCATTCTATTCATTTATTCTTCACCTCTAATCATTTTATGACAACCAAGCCTGAATTGGTTTTACACGTGGAATTACAAAGCGATCTAATAAGAATAAGAAAACGAAAGATATACCTGCGAGGGGCATAACAATACCTGTTATGACCATGAGGATGATGATCCAAGGTTTTAGCTTCTTGTCCGATTTTTTTGGCACTCCCAATCTTCCAGAAGGTTTACGTTTCTTCCACATGATGAGTGAGAAGATGACGATTGCTACTAAACCGAGAGCAGCTATTGTTCCTAAAATTTGATTAGCCAGGCCAAAATAATGACCTTCATGGAGCGCAATTCCGATCGAAATCGCTTTAGCCATCCAGCCGTAATCACTAAACCTCACATCTTCCACAATGTCTCCGTTGTACTGGTTAAAATAAACGGTAGCTTCATTTTCCGGTTTATCTCTTGAAGAAGCAACAGTAAATACGCCATCTTCTCCTACAGGCATTGAAATCGTGTAAGGCTTTTGAATCTTGTTCTCTTGCGCTAAGTACATCACTTGATCAACAGAAAGTGATCCGTCATCTTTCGTTGATGTTGGAGCTGGATTGTTCTCCGTTGCCCATGGAATA
Organism: Fictibacillus nanhaiensis; assembly: GCF_049537595.1. Classification (GTDB taxonomy): domain Bacteria; phylum Bacillota; class Bacilli; order Bacillales; family Fictibacillaceae; genus Fictibacillus; species Fictibacillus nanhaiensis_F. The sequence goes on along the minus strand of NZ_JBMULM010000002.1, from coordinate 361,727 downwards.
TCTTCTGCGATCTCATCTGTTGTCTTTTCTGCCGTTGGCGCCATGAATGCATAAGTTGGGTAGCCTGCATTTGCATTTGTCGCCAGCTTGTTGATCTGTTCTCCCATCACACCTGACCATGGCAGACCTGTAACGATAAGGATTAATATCATCAACGACAGCCAGAACGCTGTCACTTCGTGAAGGTCTCTCCAGAACATGCGACCATTCTTCTTAAGGCGTGGAAAAATCGTTCCCATTAAAGTCTTTTTGTTTCTTGGCCACCAAATGTATAGACCTGTCACCAATATGATGATCGTCCAACATGCAGCCAGTTCAACGAATCGATTAATGAACGTTCCTCCAACAATCCATTCACTGTGAAGCTTAGCGACAATGTTTTTGAAATGATCCTCATCAAGTATCGTTCCTGTTATAGAGGCTGTGTATGGGTTTACATAAACCTGTGTAGCCATATCATTTTCTATTACTTTTACTAGAGTAGCTCGATTCTCTTCTTTTGGAAGTCGGACCGAACCAATCTCTGCGCCAGGATACTCCGCTTGAACAGTGTCAATCTGCTGCGAGAGAGGAAGGGGTCGTTCACCTTTTTGAACAATGATCTTGTCTTTGTAGATCATCGTTTCAATTTCAGCTTGGAATAAATATAATGCTCCACTAATCGCAAGTAAGATCAAAAAAGGTGCAAATATAATTCCGCCATAAAAATGCCATCTCCAAAACGTCTGGTAGAGACTATTGGATTTTTTTGAAGCATTCTCGTTGTTTTCTGGTAGCTTATAAGCTGTTGCTTGCATATCTATATTCTCCTTATCGTACTCAATATGGAAAAGTATAAACAACAAGCTGCTAATGGTAATCACTCTAAAGGGTGATTACGAATATAAAATTGTGTCGATTGTATGACACTGGAAATTAAACGATTCCGTTATCGTAAGCATAACTCGCTAACTGTACACGATTTTCTAGATGCAGTTTTCCTAAAATGTTCTTCATATGTGTTTTAACCGTATTCTCAGAGATATTGAGAACTTTTGAGATTTCCTTATTGGAATGCCCCTTGGCAACCAATTGAAGCACATCTTGTTCCCGGGCTGACAGAGCTTGCTCAGCTTGTCCATCCTTCTTAAACTCTTTCCATATTCGAAAAGCCATCTCTTTCGACATCGGTATTTCATCCATGGCATAAGCTTTTAATCCATTTAACATATCTTCTGTGTTCAAATTTTTAAGAAGATATCCTTGTGCCCCTCGCTTTAGAGCTTCAAACCAGTCCGTAATGTCATAAGAAACCGTCATGATCACGACTTTTATGTTTGGAAATTGCTTCTTTATTTCTTTTGTCGCTTCAAAACCATTCATCTTGGGCATAGAAATATCCATGAGCACAAGATCCGGCATAAGAGCTCTAGTCTTCTCTATCGCTTGTAAACCGTTAGACGCTTCACCCACAATTTCAAACTCAGTCTGACACTCCAAAATCTCTTTTACACCTTCTCGAGCAAGATGATGATCATCGACAATCAGTAAACGAATAGGCTGTGTCATGCGATTCCCTCCTTCTCAATCGTGATCATTGTCTTTCCTGCCGTGCTGGTAATCTCTAGCTTGCAGTCCATTGAATACGCTCTGTCTTGTAAAATTTTTAGACCAAAACCCTCTGTTGGCTCTTGAGAATCAAATCCTGAACCTTGATCCTCAACGGTACATATCCATCCTTTTGGAGTAGTTGTAGTGTTCAACCATACTTCGTTCGTGTCAGCGTGTTTGATAACATTGATGATAGCTTCCCGTACACAAGCAAACAACTCGATTTTTTCCTTTGAAGTTAAATCATCGTCATTCAAACTCCACTCTCGATGAATCTTGAAGTCATGCTGAGTCTCCATTTCATTGAAGAAGGTATTTAATGATGTAATCCACGAAATATCGGCTTGAGCCGGGACGTTTCGAAGATTTTGAATCGCACTACGCGTATCGTCGTGAATGTGCTGCAATGTTTTTTTGAGTTTATTATACGATTTATCATCCTTATTAAACTCACTTCCCAGCTTATTCACTTGAACGGAGAGAAAAAATAACGACTGAGCGATGCCGTCATGCAGCTCTTTCGCAATTTTCTCTCGTTCTTCTAGGACCGCTTTCTCAGAACGTTCTCTCTGAAGCTCCTGCTGCATACGCTCTAACCTTCCAAACAAGATATTCAAAAAATAAAGTGTAACTAAAAATACAATGATGGCAGAGAGCCAGTTTCCCGTATTCATGGATATATAAGGCAACAGAACCGTATGTCTAACATATTCCCATAAACCAACGGAAATCGTTGGAATGAGCAGAATTAACCACTTAATTTGTCTGTATGTCATCTGCTGGACTTCCCTTCATTTCTCACAAATTCTATAAACATAATAAATCATACCATAAAAAAAACCGACGCAAGGTACGCCGGTAGATCAACTTATTCCTGCATTTTTCTTCAGTCTTTCAGCAATCTGCATAAAATCTTCATGAGAGATACCTGGCGCGAACTCTTCTGAGATTGACCGTAACTCCGGCATTGGAGCACCAGCTGGAGCGCCGATCACTGTCTCAAGTGGACCACCTAACGGATGCTGCCCTGCCCAGATCAAGGCGATATCTCGATAATCCGTATCACTAAACGTATATAATTTTCTGTGTACGCCTTCAGCTTCAAATTTCCGTGTTGTTTCAAACGCCGAGTTCTCGAGATCAGGTACTGGAAGCATCTTTTTAATATCAACGCCTGTTACCATTTCGATCGCTTTTGCATAAGCCAAAACATGTACACCACCGCGCACTAGAAGATAGCCGATCATCTCTCGGGCAACAGGGTTACTCGTCATCTCATAAACTCTCATCTTATGCGTTCTTGCACCACACTCTAAGAAAAAGTTATGCAGAAGATCAAGAAGTAGATTCCCACTGCTAAACACATAATCGCCGTTCCAAGCTTTTCCCATCGAATCAAAAGGGAAGGATGTTTGTGCCGTACCAATAAAATGTTGAGTATTCCTTTTATCGGTAGCAGCTGCCATCGGCGCATCGTTCACATCTCCAGGATGGGTCGTGCCATAAATCATCATATTGATCGTGTGTGAAACAAGCTCAACGTGCCCAAACTCTTCTGCTGTAATACTCGAGACAAGGTCAAAGAACGGTTTCAATTTTCCTCTTTTTCTAAAGTTAAAAGATTGATACATATAGTTATTAAGTGTCGACATCTCACCAAAACGACCACCAAGCAATTCTTGAACTGCCGCTGCCGCATTCGCATCAGGATTCGTCGGTGTCGGCAGTTCGATCGCCAGCCTGTTAAAGCGTTTAAACATAAAGCTCCCTCCTCCGATTGCATGTCGTTTAAGGGTATGTGAAGTCAAGATTGTACTATACCGATTATTTCATGAGGTTGGAGGAGATTGAGAATTGAGCACAAATTTCTAGTATTGTTCGCAAATCTCGAGAATCGCTCACAAACCCCAAGAATCGCTCACAAATCCCAAGAATCGCTCACAAATTCCGAGAATCGCTCACAAACCACTCGCATCCAAAAAAAAAGAAACCCTTTGCTCAACAAAGGGTCACATCTCTAGCTCTTAAAATTTGGGTTTTCCGCCAACTCCCCAATGCTTATTGGGAATCTCTTGAATCAGCACACGAACTTGTTCGTTTTGAACTTCCAATGATTCAGCCGCCGCCAATGTTAACCGTTCCATCAGTTTGCTCAGCTGTTCATCTGTTCGCCCTTCTATCACTTGCACATGAATGATCGGCATGAGCGCTACACCTACTTCACATATCTCGAAGAAAGTGTAACAGATCCTAGACCATCGAACTGCGCGACGATCGTATCATCCATATCAAAAGCGATCGCTTCAGATAATGCTCCGCTCAAAACGATATCTCCTTTTAATAAACCTTCACCTCGTTCGGCAAGCTTTTGAACAGCCCATGCTACTGCTTCAGCAGGATGTCCAAGAACAGCCGATCCAGCCCCGGTTGTCATCATCTCTCCGTTCTTACTCATTACCATTCCGATATTCGCCAGATCGAGGTCTTCTGGGCGAACGAGTTTGCTGCCTAAAATCAATTTAGCGGATGAGCAATTGTCTGCTACAACGTCCGGAAGTGTAAAACGGAAGTCTTTGTAACGACTGTCTATCACTTCGATCGCAGCCACCACATACTTTGCTGCACGCATGACATCTGAAGCTGTCACATCACTTCCCATTAAATCTTCACCCATGATAAAAGCGATCTCTGGTTCAGCTTTTGGATGGATGAGACGGTGTTGCTGTAAGGGTTCCCACTCGAATGCGAGCATATCACTCAAAAGATAACCGTAAATGGCTTCATGCACGCCCATCATCTCTTGCTTCGCTTTACTCGTCAGTCCAAGCTTAATTCCTAGTCGCTTTGTCTGTGTCTTCTCCATGCGTCTTTCAATAAGTTCTTTTTGCAAATCGTACGCTTCTTCAATAGATAGTTCAGGATATTGGTCTGTAATCTTGACTACTTCCGTCACGTCACTTTCTGCTTTTAACAGATAATCAACCAAATCCACGTTCGTCTTATTTGTAACCGTCATCTCCTATACCTCCAGTTTGGACTTTGCTAAGCCAGCTGCCACTTCTAAGATCAGATCCTCTTGGCCACCCACCGCTTTTCGTTTCCCAAGTTCTATTAAAATATCTCTTGAATCAACACCAAAGCGTTTACCCGCACGTTCTGCATGTAAAAGAAAGCTAGAATAAACCCCTGCATACCCCATCGCTAAACTTCCCTTTCGAATTTCCTGTGCACCTGGCAGCATCGGTCCGATCACATCTTCTGCTAGATCCATCATTTTATAGAGATCAATACCTGTATCCACTCCCATGCGCTCAAGTACTGCAATCAGAACTTCCGTCTGTGTATTACCAGCACCGGCTCCTAAACAGCGGACGCTTCCATCGATTCTAGTCGCTCCTTCTTCAATGGCTACAAGTGTGTTTGCAACGGCTACTGATAAATTGTTATGTGCATGGAATCCAATTTCAATATCAAGTGATCCCCTCAAAGCTGCAATTCTTTCTTTTACTTCATGCGGTAATAAAGCTCCAGCCGAATCTGTCACATACACACCTTGTGCACCATAAGACTCCATCAACCTCGCTTGTTCAACGAGTTTTTCAACAGGCGCCGAATGAGCCATCATCAAGAACCCCATCACTTCCATTCCAAGTTCACGAGCCATATGAATATGTTGAGCAGATACATCAGCTTCAGTCACATGTGTTGCCACACGAACAAGACTCGCTCCTAGCTTTCGCGCTTGCTTAAGCTCATGAACCGTTCCAATACCAGGCAGTAAAAGAACGGCAACTTTCGCCTGTTTACACACACCAGCTGCAGTTTCAATCAGCTTCATCTCATCTACAAGTGACCTTCCATACTGAAGTGTTGAGCCTCCTAAACCATCACCATGGCTGACCTCAATGTAATGCATGCCTGCTTCATCAAGCGCTTTTGCTGCATCATACACTTGCTTTTCGGTAAACTGATGAGCCATCACATGACTGCCATCACGAAGACAGACTTCTGTAAACTTTAGCGGCAATGTGCTATTTCGTTTCATGTGCTGTCACCGCCTTGTCCATTTTTTCCTGTCCTAAGAGATGCTTGGCTACCATTTCTCCAGCTTGTTTTGCGGCAGCTGTCATAATATCAAGATTCCCTGCATATTTCGGAAAATAGTCTCCTGCTCCCTCTACTTCAACAAAAACAGTGATGCGATTCCCATCGAATAGTGGCTCCTGTTTTAATTGGTATCCAGGGACATAACTTTTCACCTTTTTTTCCATATTTAAAATAGCCGCCCTAATTTTCTCTTCATCAACAAGCTTCACTTCGCAATAAACTGTCGCTCTCATTAAAATTGGAGGATCAGCCGGATTTAAGATAATGATTGCTTTTCCTTGATCCGCCCCTCCAACTTCCTCGATTCCGCGACGTGTTGTCATCGTAAATTCATCAATATTTGCACGTGTACCAGGACCTGCACTTAAGGATGAGATCGTTGCTGAAATCTCGCCATATGAAACGTCAGCAGCTTCATTTATTGCGTGAATCATCGGAATCGTAGCTTGTCCGCCGCACGTAATCATATTGATGTTCTGAGATTGCATATGTTCACCTGAATTAACAGGCGGACACACGAAAGGTCCAACTGCAGCAGGCGTAAGATCGATCACTGTTTTTCCCATATCTTTTAAGATTTCAGCATGCCTTATGTGAGCTTTAGCTGACGTTGCATCAAATACGATGTCGGCTAACTCTGGCCGTTCAACAAAGTCATCGATTCCGTTCGTAAATACTCGGTAACCTGCTGAGTTCGCTCGTCTTAAACCATCTGATTCAGAATCAATTCCGATCATTGCCGTTAGTTCTAAATAGTCACTTTTTTGAAGCTTGTACATCAGATCTGTACCAATATTCCCAGAACCAATTATGGCTGCTTTCATCTTTTTCAATGTATTAGGTCCTTTCTGCACTGTTTTTTAATCCCGAAACGAGATGGTTACTGAACCTAGTTTTCCAAAAGTGGCCGTCACTTCATCTCCTGAATCTACGTCGATCGCAGCAGAGAGTGCACCTGGCAGAATCAACTCTCCCGCTTTTAATGAAATGTTGTAGTCTGCTAGTTTATTAGCGAGCCATGCAATTGCATGTGCTGGATGGCCAAGAGCGGCTGCTCCGGCACCTGTCGCTGTCACTTCACCATTCTTTAAAAGCGTCATGCTCAGTGTACGCAGGTCAATCTGATCTATCTCATAAAAAGGTTGTCCTACAACTGCTCTAGCCGACGACCCGTTGTCAGCTACTGTATCCACAAGCTGAATCTTCCAATCTTCTATTCTGCTATCAATGATTTCAAGTGCAGGTACAATCGCTTCTGTTGCCATTAGCACATCCACGTAAGTCACATTTGGACCCTGTAAGTCTTCTTTTAAAATAAACCCGATTTCAGCTTCTGCTTTCGGCTTAATAAAATCTCCTCTGCTTAGGACGCTGCCAGAGTCAAGCTTCATATGATCGAGAAGATGACCGTAATCAGGCTCATCAACCCCAAGCATATTTTGCATCGCCTTACTGGTAAGCCCTACCTTTTTCCCAATCACCACACGACCTTCATCAAGCTTTCTCTCAACCCACTCAAGCTGTATCTCATATGAATCCTTTACCGACAATTCTGGGAAACGCTTGGATAACGGCTCTACCGGAGTAAGCTTCTCTTCTGCTTCCAAAAGTTCTTCTGTTAATCTCGAAATCACTTGTTTCTGCATCTTTACTTCCTCCTTTCTTTTTTCAACGCTGCTTTATCTATTCTTATTGATTTTGAAAGTGTTGATTTCCGTTCCAGATGCCCGCTTTCCGCGGGGCAGGCGGTGAGCCCCTTGCCGCTTTGCGCCTTAAGGGTCTCACCTGACCGCTTGTCCTAGCCGAGAGTCTCGCATCTTCCACTCCAATCAACTTATCAAAGTAGAGAATTGAACAAAATGCCTTTAAATCAACAAACTTAAACTTAAAAAACAGTCTATTTCATAGAGCAAAACGCGACTGGAATCCAATCACGTTTTACACAAACCTATAGTTTCATCGTTATTGTCTTCGCCTCTGAATAAAACTCGAAGCTGTGCCTTCCGCCTTCACGCCCTATTCCGCTTGCCTTCGAACCTCCAAACGGCGTACGCAGATCTCTTATGTACCAACAGTTGATCCAGAGCAGACCTGAATCAACTGCCGCTGAAACCCGCTGTGCTCGCCTAATATCATTTGTCCACACTACGCCAGCTAAACCGTATTGTGAATCATTTGCAATTGCAATCGCCTGTTCTTCTGTTTTAAATGGTATGACAACGATTACAGGTCCAAATATCTCCTCTTGTGCCACACGCCACTTGTTGTTCACATCATATAAAACGGTAGGTTCATAGAAGTTTCCGTTCCCGAGACCCTCAACCCGTTTACCCCCGCAAGCGAGTTTGGCTCCTTCTTTAATTCCGATGTCTACATACGTTTCTACCGTCTCCAAGTGACTTTTTGACACGAGTGCACCCATGTCGGTATCTTCCTGAGTAGGGTCACCTACTTTAATCTTTTTCACAGCTGAAACAAACTTGTCCATAAACTGATCATAGATGCTTTCTTGCAAAAGCAGACGTGATCCTGCAAGGCAGATCTCCCCTTGATTTCGATAGATCGCATCAATAGAACCTTTTACCGCTTCATCAAGATCGGCGTCTTCAAAAACGATGTTTGCCGACTTTCCACCTAACTCCAGCGAAACCGGAATCAAATTTTCAGCAGCGTTTCTCATAATGGTTTTCCCAGTGTTCGATTCACCGACAAAAGAGATGCGGCGGACGTTTGGATCAGTCGTCATCGCTGACCCCATCGTGCTTCCTGGTCCAGTGATAATGTTTAATACACCTGGCGGAAGTCCTGCTTCATTTGCGATATCGCCAAACATGACAGCAGAAAGAGGTGTGTATGAAGCAGGTTTTACAACAACTGTGTTTCCAGCTGCTAGTGCTGCGGAAGCTTTCCATGTCATCTGCATGAACGGCAGATTCCAAGGGATGATCAGACTCGTAACCCCAGCTGGACTGTATTTGGCGTACGACATGATATTGTGTTTGTCATAATGCTCACTCACCATGTACTTGGACATCTCAGCAAAAAAACGGAAATTGGAGGCCGCTCGAGGTATATCAAACCCACGGCTCTCTTTGATCGGTTTTCCTACGTCGAGTGTCTCTACCATCGCAAGTTCATCCACGTTTTCCATAATAAGATCTGACATTTTACATAGTATTTCGGATCGTTCTTCTACAGGCATCTTGCTCCAGACGCCGCTATCATAAGCATTTTTGGCAGATTGAATCGCTCGTTTGGCATCTTGTTCACTGCCGTTTGCAACCAGAGCTAATCTTTCATTTGTTGCAGGGTTGATGGACTCGAAGGTGTCACCCGAAAGTGCATCAACGTATTCTCCATCAATAAACAATTTTGCGTTATTCACTTTTACTTGTTGCGTGAGGGTTTCTGCTTTCATTTGTTAGTCCCCCCTTCTCTTCTTCCACTTCAATTATCATTTCGATCTCAATTGCCGTTCCACCTGGAAGCTGTGCCATTCCAACTGCCGATCTGGCATGCTTCCCTTTCTCATCAAAAATGGCAACAAGGAGATCAGACGCACCGTTGATTACTTTTGGCTGATCGATAAAGTCCTCCGTACAATTCACGAATCCAAGAAGTTTCACGATGCGTTTTACTTTATTTAAACTTCCAAGCTCATTCTGAACGACGGCCAGCAAATTCAGCATAGATTGGCGAGAAGCGGCATACCCGTCCTCCACAGATAAATCAGCACCTAGCTTTCCATGGTATTGATCGACACCTTGTCCGGCTGTAAATAGAAGATTACCCACCCTTACACAGCCCACATAGTTCCCGACAGCACTGCGCACTTCTGGAAGTACGATTCCTAACGCTTCAAGTTTATCCTCCGGTGTTTGAATGACTTGCAACGGCTGCACCCCGCTTTCTTTTTCCAAGACTTAAAAACTCAGCAGCGTTTCCGCCAAACATCGCTTTACGCTGTTCATCTGTCAGCTCAAGCGTTTCATCCAGGACTTTTCCGGGATTCACTTCACGCAATAGAAACGGATAATCAGATCCCATAAAGATCTTATCTGAACCAAATCGCTCCATCATATAGCGGATGTTCATCGGATCGTAATTTAACGAATCAAAATAAAACTGTTTTGCATAATGACTTGGCGGGTGTGTTGTCAGACGAAGATGCGGCCATACCTGCCATCCTTGATCAAGGCGTGGAATTAAGTAAGGAAACGAACCGCCGCCATGAGCAAAACAGATCTTGAGATTAGGAAATTTCTCCATCATTCCGCTCCAGATAAGTGAAGCTGCGGCTAATGCCGTTTCACTCGGCATCCCGATCGTGTACATAAAGTTATGGTTTGGCATCCGTTCTTTTCCAAGTGTTTCCCACGGATGAATAAAGAGCGGCACTTCCCACTTCTCCGCAATCTCAAAAAACGGGATAAAGTCAGGATGATCGAGATTCTGTCCATTTATATTCGTTCCGATCTCAATTCCATGAAGTCCAAGCTCGTTCATACAACGGTCCATCTCACGGATCGCCGTTTCTGAATCCTGCATGGGAACCGTCCCTAAACCAGCAAAGCGTTCGGGATATTCATTCACGGTCTCGGCAATAAAGTCGTTCTGGATTCTTGCCATCATTTCGGCTTGTTCAGGTGGAGCCCAGTACGAGAATGTAACAGGGATCGGGGATAGCACTTGAATGTCTACCCTTTCACGATCCATGTCCTGTATTCGTTTTTTTGGGTCCCACACCTGGTCGGTAACATCTCTAAAATTTTTTCCGCCTACCATAATAGATGCGCCGCACGCACAAGTTCGGTTTAACACCGGCCACCTTTCTCCACCATATTTTTCGGCAAAGTCAGGAAACGACTCTGGAATGATATGTGTGTGAAAGTCGATTCTTAGCACTTCCATTCCTCCACGTTTTCAGGCATCTGATACCCGCAATCCTTGCATAGACGAACTCGTTCATTTGAATTAAAGCTATGAATTGCTTCTTTTACTTGTTTCTCAATATCACTCAATTGCACCGTCACGCGATGCATCTCAGAATCACAGCGGTCACAGAACCAAACGAAGTCTTCAAGCTCACCTTGTGCACGTTTACGTTCAATCACAAGACCATAAGAATTTGCCACACGATGCGGCGAATGTGGAACCATCGCTGGGAGCATGAACACGTCTCCTTCTTTTACTTCAACCACTTCACGCTTGCCATGTTTATTGATGATCTCTACATAACAGCTGCCTTTGATCTGATAAAAGAACTCATCTGAAGGATCTACGTGAAAATCACGTCTTTTGTTCGGACCGCCTAAAATCATGGCGATAAATTCGGAATCTTGCCAGATCACTTTATTGTTTACAGGCGGCTTAAGAAGATCCTTGTTTTCTTCAATCCATTTTAATAAGTTGAACGATTTCATTGTCGTTGTGCTCATAACAAATTACCTCCTTTTATTTTGCCAGCTTAGGCTGGTCATTCACGAATTTATTTGTTACTGCTAGAGCTTCATCAACCATGGCAAACTTTGCTTTTCTTTTATAACCGTTATAAAAGATTGCTCTCTTACGAATCGGATCTCCCGTATAGTAGCGCTCATATTGAACAAGTCGCTGTCCGAAAGCTTCACCACACAGATCCCATGCAAGCTTAAACAGCTTCACACGTTCAAGTGAGTCCACCCCGTCACGGCCTAGATAGTATTTATCAATCTCACTTCTGATCTCTGGAGCGTTAAAGTCATTTCCGGTCGGTGACATGAGCAACCCGCCAGCACCGATAATTTGGATAACCTCAATCGCTCTTGGATACATCTTTGGAAGCATGCCTCTGATCGTCTCAAGGGCTGCCGCATTTGGCATCACTTCGCCAGACGCTGTTGTTTCATACTCATACTCAGCTACACGTAATAATGATCGAATCACTTCCACATTCTGTACGAGTTCACCCAGATCGTTCTGTACGTTCAAATACCCATCTACCCCAATGGAGTCAGCTAGTTTACATGCGACCTCTGTTGCAAATGCAAGTTTCACATAGCCTCTTACACCTGATTGGTGAGCTGGCTGTTGTGCGATTCCTGTTTTAGGATATAGAAGATTAGCTGCTTCCACATTGTTATAAAGAAACACGCGATCCCATGGCACAAGCACATCGTTAAAGACGAGCAATGCATCCATTTCTTCAAAACGAGATGCTAATGGATGATCGAACTGTGATCGCTTGCCGTCCTGCATTGGTTCACGGCATATGAGCTTAAGTCCTGGCGTGTCGACTGGCACCGCAAATGCAAGGGCATAACGCTCATCTCCAGGTGCGAATCCAGGGAACGAATAGATAATGACTTCGTCCGTAATTGGTGCGAGTGTTGCCAGCATTTTTGCTCCCCTAACGATTAAACCTTCAGGTGTTTCTTCAACAGCACCAAGATGAGTAAACATATCTTTTTGTCCATGAGAATTCTTACTGCGGTCATTTTGAGGATTGATGATGGCGTGTGTTAAAAACAGATCATTGTCTTTTATGTAGTTGAAGTAGTTTTTTATATTTACAGACCATTCCGGATTGTACTGATCAAGGAACCAGCCATTGTGCGCCATCCCAGTTACAACGACGTTCAGAAAATCAGGAGTTCGGCCCATCAGTCCAAAAGTAGATTTTGCGTAGATTTCAAACAGCTTGCTTCTTGCCATTAATTCCTCATAGGTTGTCGGGTGTAAAAATGCATTGTTGACTCTTTGACCCGTCTCTTTGCAAATATGTGTAATGGAATCTTGATATTGCGAATCGTGCTGCATATCGTACAGTTTAGCGATCTCTTGAATTGGCTGATTAAAAACAGGTTCATTTACAACATCTGTTACTCTCCTGCCCTCTAACCAAATTTCTGGTGAACGAGATTTCAACGCTTGTATATATTGAGCACCAGTTCTAATTCCCATTCCATATGCCTCCTCTATGAATATTGTTTTGATTTATTCCACTATATAAGAAAGCGCTTACAATTATCTATGCAGTAATTTCACATTATGAAATTTTCAGAAAACTTTATCCACTTCTGAATCCTTTTGTCATGTCAAAAAGCTTCATTGCATTTTATCGATGTTTAAACAAAAATAGACTGGTATAAAAAAAATACGACGATAAATACTACCCTTGTACTTACGATTCGGAAGAGGACGATGGTACATTTTTAAACAGCTTATATAAAAAAGGAGGGTTCTTTTTGAAGATGAAGAAAGTTATCGGTTTTTTTCTGGTTTTCATGCTAACACTTTCATTCTCGAATGTTACATCAGCATCAGAAAATGCAGGTGCTAAAAAGGACATTGTTGATACAGCGGTAGAAGCAGGAGACTTTAAGATTCTTGCTGCTGCACTTGAAAAAGCGGGATTGGTTGAAACATTAAAAGGTGCAGGCCCGTATACAGTATTTGCACCAACAGATCAAGCGTTTGAAAAACTGCTTAAAGAATTAAACGTCACACCAGAAGAGTTATTAAACAGAGAAGATTTAAAAACCATATTACTTTACCATGTTGTTCCAGGAAAAGTAATGTCCACCGACCTTAAAAACGGAATGAAGGTAAAAACACTTGCCGGTAAGGAAGTATTAATCTCCCTTAACCCCGTTAAAGTGAATAATGCAACCGTTGTTAAACCGGATATCCAAGCATCTAATGGGGTAATTCACGTAATCGATACTGTCTTATTACCATAACAATAGAGAGCACTCTACAAAAGGGCATAAGGTTTTATCAATAGTATTTAAAAAAACGCACCGAAAATTCGCTGCGTTTTTTTTGTAAACTTTCTTCTTTTTAAAGCCCGATCATTCTGGGTATCCAGAGAACCGCACCTTCTAAGTAAGTGATTAAGAACAAGATTGCAATTGCAGCTACTAAAAACGGCGCAGATGATTTTACTAACTTTTCAAAACGCACTTCAGCAATGGATGATACGATAAACAGCCCTGTTCCAACAGGTGGTGTTAATAGACCAATCGTTAAGTTGATGCAAATGATTACACCAAAGTGAATCGGATCGATTTCAAACGAGGTCACAAGCGGCATAAAAACTGGAACTAAGATGATTAAAGCGGCTATACCGTCCAGCAGCATACCGACAAACAACAGCATGACATTGACCAAGAGAAGAAAAACAAACGGATTCTCGGAAATGGATAACATGCTGTCTGCAAAAACTTGCGGAAGCTGTTCAAAAGCAATCAACCATCCAAAAATATTAGCCATCGCGATTAAGAAAGTAACCGTTGCGGTACTTACTACAGTGTTAATGAGGATCTGAGGAATCGACGTCCATCTAAGTTCTCGATAAAAGAAAACACCTACTAAGAATGCGATCACGCAAGCTACCGCCGCAGATTCAGTGGCTGTAAATGCACCAGAGAGGATACCAAAAATAATAACGAACGGTACTAAAAGCGCTGGCAGAACCTTAACCGTGCTTTCCCACATTTCTTTTCCTGTTGCTCTCTTACTTTTAGGGAATTTATATTTATACCCCATATATGCGATAACACTGATAAATCCTACTCCGTAGATTACCCCTGGAACAATCCCTGCCATAAAAAGTCCGCCGATAGAAGTTCCTGACAGCGTTCCGTAAATGATAAAGATCATACTTGGTGGAATAATGGGTGCAATGATTGATGAAGCAAGTGTTAAGGAAGATGAAAACTCCCTAGAGTATCCTTCTCTTTCCATCTCTGGAACCATGATTTTACTCATCATGGCAGCTTGTGCGTTTGCAGAACCTAAAATTGAGGCTAAGAACATGTTGGCAACTACCGTTACATAAGCCAGTCCGCCACGTACATGACCGACGAAGACTTTTGTAAATTTCACAAGACGAGTCGTTATTCCTCCTCCGTTCATCAGTTCTCCGGCAAGCATAAACAACGGAATGGCAAGCAAACCAAAATTATCAAGACCCGAATACAGTCTCATTGGAGTTGAATCTAACAAAGCGGTGTTCCCATTCATAAAAAAATAAACGACGGTAATCATGCCTAATACGAGTGAAATCGGAATACCCATCAATAAAAACAAGATAAATATCCCTATGATAAGAGCAGTTGTCATAGCTCTGCCCCCTTTGTTTTAATAATGTGTACCAATTGAGCCAGTACATGAACGCATGCAAACGTTAAGCCGATCGGAACAGCACTGTAAGGAATCCACATCGGAATCAATATAGCTGTAGATTTTTGAAAAGCGACCCCGTCTGACAATATCCATGTGTACGTGTACGACAAAATCAAAACTAAAAAGATTATAATGAACAACTGACTAAAAACCCCAATCCACATCTTCACTCGTTGCGGGCAATAATCAAGTAATAGCGTCACAGCAGCCTGAGACCTGTACTTCAGCCCCAGACTACCTCCAATAAAACTAATCCAAATCAATAGAAATACAGCAACTTCACCTGACCAAGATAATGGTGCGTTCAAAAAGTAGCGAAATGCCACTGAGACGGCGACGATCACTGCTAAGGCAAACATGAGAATCGCAGCAAGGAATCTTTCAACCTGAGATATTCCGTTACTAAGATTCTGTATCATGCCGCTTCCTCCATTAATTGGAGACTTTATACTTGGATTGATATCTCTGTCGTAATTAATCTTCATTTAAACCACACCAATCTCTCCATCTACTTTCTTACTAAATCAATAAATTCTTGAATAAGAGGGTCAGTCGGTCCATATTTTTTATCAAATTCTTCTATATAAGGCTTGAATAGTTCTGGGTCAATATCATAGATTTTCATTCCATTGTCTGCTAATTCTTTTCTAAATTCTTTTTCTTGACCAGAACGGGTTTCAACAGCATAATCTGCTGCAGCTTCTAAAGATTTACGCACAATCTTCTGATCTTCTTCAGACATGCCTTCGAACGTTTTTTTGTTAACCATGGCTACTGCCGGCCATACCATATGATTTGTAACGGCTCCATATTTTGCAACTTCATAGTACTTGTTTGTAATCGCTGCATCTAAGTCCATGTCCATTCCGTCGATTACTCCTGTCTGTACAGCTGAGTAAACCTCAGGAAGAGGCAGTCCTTCTGTTGATGCACCCGCAGATTTGTAAAAGTCCTGCATTGGCGGACTCGGTGTTACACGAAGTTTTAACCCTTTCATATCTTCAGGTTTTTGAACATCCTTGTCTTTAAACAACATGACGCGCTGACCCGCGAAAAGGTAATCCAACCCTGTGATTCCTTGCTCATCTAGTGTTGCTAGTATCTTTTTTGCAGGTTCAGACTGTCTCGCCTTATGTGCTTCCTCTAGATCTTTAAACGCATAAGGTGCAAACCAAGCAGCGAAAGATGGTGAACGGGAACTTGTGTAGGCTGCCGTAATAAAACCGAAATCAACGGATCCTGATTCAATCTGCTGCATCATGTCCGCTTCACTTCCAAGCTGGGAGGATGGATAGATCTCAAGCTCAATTCTTCCATCTGAACGTTTAGATAGCTCTTCTTTAAATTTCTCTGCAGCTTTATGCCACATGTGTGAAGGTGGTGTAATATGCGCTAGTTTAAACTTGTATGTCTTTCCATCAGAAGAAGCATCCCCTGAACTTGCGGAATCCTTCGCTCCGCTGCTGCAGGATGTTAAAAGAAATAATGCCAACATAACAGTTATTACAATTCTTAACTTTTTCATCCTATCAACTCCCTATTTTTTATATAAGCGCTGTCATAAAACGCTAATAAAACCGAGTTCTTTTGAGATCGACTCCGCAGTTTTTACGACATGATGAATCATAGAAGACGTATCTTGCCCTAACATGTACGATACGGGTCCAACCATATTAAGAGCAGCTATGATTTGTCCGGTATACGATTTGATCGGAGCGGCAATTCCATACAACCCCATTTCGTTTTCGTTGTTGCTGATGGCATAACCATTTGTTCTTATAACATCAAGCTCATTTTTTAATTTTTCAACACATGTAATGGTATTAGGAGCGCGGCGAAGCAATCCCCTTGATATGGTCGGCTTAATCATGGAGGGGTTAAAGGCTAACAATACTTTTCCTGTGCTTGTACAATATGCAGGTTTTGTATCGCCGATAAAAGTGGGGACAGCGACTGAATTTGAAGAAGCTACTCTTAGAACGAACCGTACTTCACCACTGTCCAGCATTCCGATATGTACGGTAGTGTTAAATCTTCTGACAAGACCTTCACATAATGGCAGGGCTTCTGTGTTGATGTCTTGCTGATACATGACGTGATTGCTCCATTCTAGCAATTTCCATCCTAATCTATATTTTTTTTGACTGTCTTGAATCAGTATGCCTTCTGAGCAAAGCGTGCGAACTAAGTGATGAACCGTGCTCGCGTTCATGTTTAGTTTTTCAGCAATCTGCAAGTTCCCTAGTGCTGGTTCATCTTTGGTGAAACAATTTAATATCCTTGATATTTTTTGAACAGATGAGATCACCAATTCTCCCCCTCAAACGGATACGATTTAGTTGAAGTCAGCTTAACTACCACCCCTTTCAATATGCGTTCATCGTATTGAAAAAGGTGGACTTGTACAATGTCGAAATTTCACAATATGAAATTACCTAAAATATATTTAGAATAGTTTGAAAATTAAAAAGGATAGTATTCATTCATAAAGAAGAAGTAAAGACTGGAGGTTTATGATAGTTTTCGTGGTCTCGTGTCGATTTACCTACCTATTTTCATAATTTAATGAAAAAATTGTAAACTGCATATGGCATTTCGTCTATATTTCCATTACTATATGTAGTATAAATACTTTTATATAACAAACGTTGGCTGATTCATATTTTATTCTTTCCATGATTTTAATGTTGAAAGAGGTGCGAGCGGTGGACATAACAGAAAGTCTAATCACATATATGGATGATAACTTGCCTACTTACTTACATGATTGGCACCAGAGAATTGTGATTTCAAATCATGATGTACATAAAGAAAAAGTAACAGAGAATGCCTTGCATATGGTTGAGCTAGTTAAACAATCCTTACGACGTAAACTATCTCCTAAAGAAATTATGCACCTCGCTCATGAAGTCGCTGTTCAGCGGTTAGAAGCTAAGATCAATATTGGTGAATTCGTATACAATGTGAACCTAGGACGAAGTGAGATCGTTCGTTTCGTGACGGGCTCTGGTATATCCATTGAACAGTTGCAGCCTGTAATTGAAACGATCAATTCTCTTTTTGATGAGTTTTTATATCATGCCGTTAAGAAGTATACGGAGCTGAAGGATATTGAGATTGAGGAAAAAACAGTATTCATCGACCAAAGTCACAAAGAACGGTTAACCATTTTAGGACAGATGTCATCTAGTTTTGTACATGAGTTCAGAAATCCTTTGACAGCAGTAATGGGTTTCGTAAAACTCATGCAGCAAGAGAACCCAAACATGAAATACATTGATATCATCAGTCATGAATTAACTCAATTGAACTTTCGTATCTCTCAATTTCTTCATGCCTCAAGAAAAGGGGTTCAAGAACGGGAAGCGGAGGATTTTGCTTTAGAAGATTTATTCACAGATATTCTAGATTTCATGTATCCAAGTTTAGTTGATGCAGACGTTACGGTCATTCCGCGTATCGATCCTACGATTACATTAAGGGCACACAAGGATGAGTTGAAACAAGTACTGCTTAATCTCATCATGAATTCAATCGATGCACTGCGCCAAATGAGACAGAATCGCCGAATCATGATTTTTAGCAAGATTGAAGATAACGATAACGTACATATTACAATTTCTAATAACGGCCCAGCTATTCCACCCGAAACAATCAGTACGATCTTTGAGCCATTCTTTACAACGAAGGAATTAGGCACGGGTATAGGCCTTTTCGTGTGCAAGAAAATTATTGAAAAGCATAACGGGTTCATCAGCTGTTCATCAGATGATAGCATCACGACCTTCACCATCGTACTTCCCCTTCAGAGTAATTCTCTAATGTCTGAGGAAGAAAACTCACAAATAGAAATATAGAAAGGAACTTGGAAATCCAAGTTCCTTATTTAAATTCTTGCAACTAAGGCTTAAGAACAACCTTTATACATTCATCTTCGTGATCGTTAAACGTTTTATACGCTTCACCCGCATTTTCTAATGGTACTCTGTGTGTAATAATTTCAGTAGGGTCAAACTCATTGTTCATGATCTTATCAAAGAGCATTGGCATGTAATGAATCACTGGTGCTTGTCCCATCTTTAATGTAACATTTCTTTCAAATATATTTCCAAGTGGGAACATGTTGTACATGGAACCATATACACCTGTAAGCTGTATGGTTCCAAACTTACGAACCGCGTTTAGTCCTATCTCAAACGCACTCAACGTGCCACCTTGAAGTTTCAGTTTCTGTTCCACTTTTTCAATAACTGATTTCTTGCCATCCATACCTACACAATCAATGACAACATCCGCACCTCCACCTGTAATTTCTTTTATGTGAGCACCCATGTTATCAAAATCATCAAAATTATACACTTCTGATTTGTTTTTCATCGCTGCATGATTTAAACGATACGGAATATTATCAATAGCTATCACGCGTTTAGCACCTTTCATCCAAGCAAATTTTTGAGCCATTAATCCTACTGGACCACATCCCAGAACAGCTACGGTATCTCCTTCTTTCATACCTGAGTTCTCAACGCTCCAATAGGCGGTCGGCATTACATCCGACATGAATAAAAGAGATTCATCCTCAAGTTCGCAATGTTCTGGAATCACAAAAGGCATAAAGTTACCATAAGGTACTCTGAGTAGTTCAGCTTGGCCACCTGGATAGTTTCCATATCTTTCGGTGAAACCAAAATACGCTCCAGTATCAACTGCTTGATTTCCGTTTGAGTGATCACATTGACTCTCCATCTCGTGATTACAATAATAACAATGTCCACAAGAGATATTAAACGGAAG
Organism: Fictibacillus nanhaiensis; assembly: GCF_049537595.1. Lineage (GTDB taxonomy): Bacteria > Bacillota > Bacilli > Bacillales > Fictibacillaceae > Fictibacillus > Fictibacillus nanhaiensis_F. The sequence goes on along the minus strand of NZ_JBMULM010000002.1, from coordinate 342,068 downwards.
CACTACACGATCACCCTTTTTTACTCTCGTTACATCCTGTCCAACATCTTCAACAATTCCCATCGGTTCATGCCCGATCACATAGTCCTTTGCCGTTGGTAATGCTCCCTGGTAGATATGCAGATCAGAACCACAAATAGCTGTTGATGTTATTCTGACGATAATATCATCTTTTTTCTGAATGGTAGGATCTTCAACATTTTTCACCTGAATATCTTTCGTACCTTGAAAAGTCACTGCTCTCATTACATAGCCTCCTAGGTCAAAGAATAGTACCCTTTACCCTGCTGCAATAAAAATATGTCTAAAACAGACAGTTTATAGCTTTGTACCTACAAAGAATCATATGTAATAATTCTTTAGCAAGGTAATTGTTTAAAGATTGTGGCTGTATTGTGCAAGATGATTCCCAAGTGGTAAGCACGCAGCTTGCACTCCGTTCATTAATCGAAGAAGTGTTGAAACGTCGTTATTATTAGCTTTACGGTACGTGTTTTTATATTTATTACGTGTTCACCGGTAAATAAGGTGTGACCACCTGAGATGCCTGATTTTCCGCCTGTAATCATGCGCTTTTCACCTGATAGAACGTAATTTTCGCCGATAAGCCACTGAGTACTTTACTTTTATGACTCAAATGGACAAAAATAGTCTTATCGTTCAATCACATCAACAGATAAGTAAACAAATGTGTTAAAAACCACACATATATGTACCCGCTTGCCAGAGTATTATTAGCTAAATCTAGCTAAATCCATCAAGCGTATAAAAAACAACAAAAAAAGCCTTTGCCCTCCGGCAAAGACTACTTGTGAACAATTTAATGCATCTCTTCTCGATATAACGGCATCGAACAGCACCGAAACGAACCACCTGATTTTATGATCTCAGAAATGTCCACTTCTAAAACTTCGTATCCTCTTTCGCGAAGTGCAGCATTAACATTTTTATTTACAGGAAGGCTTAAAACCTTTTTGTTTCCAATAGATAAAACGTTCGTACCCATCGTGAATTGTTCCTCTTTTTCTACCTCGATCACATTAAACTTTGAGGCAAGCATTTGGTAGTCTTTTTCCTCAAAAGCATGTTTATAGATCAACGCGTCTTTTTCAGACAAAATGTTAAAAACACAATCGAGATGTAGGTAAATAGGATCAAATGGTACAGGGACGACATTCATATGAGGCAACTGTGATTGAAGTTCTTGTATGGTTTCCTCAGACGTTCTGCCACTTACCCCGATATAAACGGTATCGCCATGAACGATTACATCTCCGCCTTCAATGCGGTCGCCCTCGATCAAAGAAAGATTGATCTGGTGTTCCAACAACCAGTTTCGTAATACTTTCTCTTCTCCATCTCGAATATTGCTTCCCATACGAGATACGAATACCGTTTCACCAATCGTAAATCCAATATCACGAGTGAAAACTTGTTCTGGGAACTTTTCCATCGCAGGAAGTTTATAAACGTCTACACCGTTAGCTTTCATCGTATCCACGAAGTGCTGATGCTGTTTCATCGCTCGTTTCATATTGATGTTATCTTTTGCAAAATGACGCTGTGTTTCGTTGATTATTTCATCGATCTTCATATATCTTGGTTCACACACAATCACTTTCTTTAATGTGCCATATTCACTATCACAGTTCACGTGTTTGTATTCTCCTTTTATTACGGTAGCCATCTATAATCCTCCATACGCTCATAAGGTATTTATAAGGCTTTTCCCTAAATCAATAGTCCCGTAAACGTTTTTTGCTTCTTTCATTAGTTTATTTATATTTTTTCCAAAAATGGCTGAAAGTTAACTTCTTTATAAAATATTTAGGAAAATGCAAAAAACAGCTGACTCTAAGGTACATTGTAAATACCTTATTGAATCAGCTGTTATTATGATTCCCACAATCTTCATGAAGAGTACAGTTCATGCTCTTTTATATATTCATAACAAGCATCTGGCAACAGATACCTCGGCTCGCCACCTTTAGAAAATTCATCGCGAATATAGGTGCTGCTGATTTCCATAGACAGACCTTTATCGATCAGATGAAATTTTGTGCCATCATCATGATTTCTTAGGACGGGTGAACGAGAGATCGTTTTAACCATGTTAATTTCATCCCTTGCCATCACAATAAATTTATTGCTCGAAATTAACTCTTCATCATACTTCCACTTACCATTCGCAATATCAACCAACAGATCTGCTCCCATAATGAAATACACCTCATCATCAGGATATTTTTGTTTAAAATGTTCCATCGTGTAAAACGTGTAAACTTCCCAAGCTTCTTGAAGCATCTCATGATCATCGGCAATAAATGTATGATTATTTGAAATTGCAAGCTGAAGCATCTCCCAACGATGGACATCAGACGTTTTCATCGTTTTATCTTTTCGTTTACTTGAGCATGGAAGGAAGATCACTTTGTCTAGTTTACAGCGATGTGCAACGGTACTAGCGGTCCATAGATGTACATTCGTTATAGGGTCAAAAGATGAGCCATAGATTCCAATCTTACCCATTATGAGATTCTCCCTCTTCAATTAATGACATTACTTTAGTTTGCACGTCTTGAATATTCTTCATCTTGTTGTCCCAGCATGCTTGACTAAGATCAACTGGATACTCTTCGGGATGCATCGTGCGTTTGTATTCGTCCCATAACACTTCAAGGTTTTCTTTTGCAAAAATCTGTATCTCTTCGAGAGTAGGAGTTTCATAGACAACGTTACCTTCTACAAAAATATCTTGATGAAGTTCTTTTGCTTTAAAGTTCGTTACAAATTTACTAATAAACGTATGAACGGGATGAAACATTTTAAGTCTAGACTCTTCTTGAGGCGTTTCATTCTCCAGCGCAATGTAGTCGCCTTCAGATTTATTGTTCTGTGTATTAATGATTCGATACACTTTTTTCAAACCAGGAGTCGTTACCTTTTCCGGATTTCCACTGATTTTAATCGTGTCTACCATATTGCCTTGTTCGTCTTCAATAGAGACGAGTTTGTAGACTGCTCCTAAAGCCGGCTGATCATATGCTGTGATTAGTTTTGTACCGATGCCCCATGAATCAATCTTTGCACCTTGCGCTTTTAGATTGATGATCGTATTCTCATCCAGATCATTTGAAGCAATTATCTTTGTATCTGTAAAACCTGCCTCGTCAAGCATCTTTCTCGCCTCTTTTGAAAGGTAAGCGAGATCCCCACTATCTAGACGAATTCCCTGAAAGTTGATCTTGTTTCCTAGTTCTTTAGCAACTTTAATCGCTGTAGGCACTCCAGAGCGCAAAGTATCATACGTATCGACTAAGAACACACAATCTTTGTGCCGACGGGCATATTTATGAAATGCGGTATATTCATCACGGTACGTTTGAACGAGGGCATGTGCATGAGTACCTGCGACTGGTATGCCGAACCGTTTCCCTGCTCTGACGTTAGACGTTGCTTCAAAACCACCGATAAATGCGGCTCTCGTTCCCCAAATCGCTGCATCCATCTCTTGAGCTCTGCGTGTTCCAAATTCCATCACTCGTTCTTCACCAACCACTTGTTTAATACGGGATGCTTTTGTAGCGATAAGTGTCTGATAGTTTACGATATTTAGAATAGCTGTTTCAATAAGCTGAGCTTCTGCTAATGGTGCCTCTATTCGTATGATCGGTTCGTTCGCAAAGACCAATTCCCCCTCTATCATAGAGCGAACGGTCCCCGTAAATTTCACTTGCTCTAGATACTCCAAATAATCTTCTTTGTACCCTAGTTCTTCTCGAAGGTAATCAAGATCAGTTGTTGTAAACGTAAAGTTCTTCAGATAATCTATGATTCTTTCTAATCCAGCAAATACAGCATACCCGTTCCCAAAAGGAAGTTTGCGAAAGAACACTTCAAAAACGGCTCTCTTGTTATGAATATTGTCCTCCCAGTACGTTTCCGCCATATTGATCTGGTAAAAATCTGTGTGCAGCGTTAAACTATCATCAGCATATTTATTGTTCATTTTCATTACCTCCAAGAGAATGATTTAGATAACTTCTGCGTTTAAACAACTCTTAAAATGTCCTAGTGCCCACTCATGTCCTGCTTGGTTAAAGCTCGCTACTCCTCTTTCATGTACAACGATCTTAAGTCCGGCATTGTAAGCATCAACAGCTGTATGAAGACAGCAGATGTCTGTGCACACCCCTACGATATGGACCTCTGTAATACCACGTTCACGTAGCTTCATTAATAGATCTGTTCCCGCGAAGGCACTGTATCGGGTCTTATCCATCCAATAAACATTCGATTTTGTTTTGTGTGTTTCATAGACTTTTTGAAGATTTCCATAAAGGTCACGCCCAGGTGTACCATCAATGTTATGCGGAGGAAAAAGCTCGTTTTCTGGATGAAACTTATCATCTGTATGATGCTGATCTATAGCAAAAACAACAAAATCACCGTTTTTTATAAATTGTTCCGTGACAGAGGTGATCTCATTTTCAATATCTTGACCTGGTTTCCCACAAGTTAGTGCACCTTCATCTGCCACAAAATCAAATGTGTAATCAATATTGATCAATGCTTTTTTCATAGTAATTGCCTCCTAATTTTTTTGATTAACTATTAACAACTTGTTAATTAATATTATTAAAAAAATTGATTTAATAACGTGCTGTATAGATTGGCTTTATTACATCCATCTCAATGAATGTATAAAGTTTTGTTGCTCTCTTCGACGTTCTTGTTGTTGTTTTTCCTTGTACTTCTTGAATAAAAGGAAGAGATTTTATCTTTCTTGAAAATGATTGATCACTTAAAATCGCAGGATCATTTGTTACGGTTTTTAAAACAGCCTGAAGTTCAGAATACGTAAAGTTTTCAGGCAAGAATTTCTTAGCTACAGTTGTTTGCAACAGATCGTTGGTGATGACTTGAATCGCATCTGCAATGATCTGCTTATGATCAAACGCTAGATCAAGGTCCAGTACTTCTTTTACCGAAAACAATTCAATATCAGCTGCATCATCTTGTGCTTTTCTTAGCGATAGATACGTATCAGGAACAATCGCATAATGAGCGTTCGAGATGATCCATCCTCTAGGATCTCGACCTGGTTTATCGTAAACACCAAATTGTTTAATATGGATTCCTGAGATATTCGTCTCTTCTTCTAACTCTCGTTTAGCTGCTTGAAAACCGGTTTCATCATCTTGCACAAAACCTCCTGGAATCGCCCACTTGTTTGCTTCAATGTTCACATTTCCTTCTGAATCAAGTGCAGCTCTTTTAATCAGCATGATTTTGAGATCCATCGTAGGAGGTTTGTATGCCTCATTTTTTTCTGAGATTATTGTAAAGACGCAAATATCGGAAGTGTAGCCATCTGGCGTGCGATATTTTTTGATGTCGTATTGTTTCATAGCTTCCTTATTAGACAATGATGCCCCTCCTTTATAATTAACAAATTGTTTATTGTTAATTTATTTATATTCTATTTACCTCATTTTGTCAATGGATAAACCATATTTTATTTAAAATAAAAGTTATTGTATCTCATGGTTGTACTTAATAGTAGTTGGTTTCGTTCGAAGTTGTCGCTTGTCATGAGGTATTCGGTGAACATCTTAAAAAAAATAAAAACCACCCGAGAAGACGAATCCACCCGGATGGCTATTTCTATTGTGTATGCATAACGACTTTTTTATACGTGGAATCAGCCTTTATTTTCCGGTCGAACAAAGCTCATCTTTTCTATGTAAGCTGCTAAAAATGGAAGATCAGGGTAATGCTTCTCCACAAGGTTAAAAACTTCTCGAATCAAAAGTTCTAACTCTCTTATACTCTCATGAACATTTTGGATGAGAATACGAGATAGCCGCTCATATAAATGATGTGGCTTTATTGTAAAGATCTCGCTGTATTTGTGCATCCACTTAAAGGACGGATGATGAATATACAGTTTATTTAAACCGAATAGTGTTCCGAGAAGCTTCTTCTGTACACCAACCATCAGATCATAAAGCATGATCCACTCGTTCCTATCCAATAGAGCATAACGGTTATTCCACCTACTCCATAAAGCTAGATTTTCTTCAATCATGTTTTGTGCTAATTGATCTGGATACGCTTCCACTTCTTTTTTTAGTTCACTAATTACGCGATCTCCGTACAAACTCACTCCATAAAACACGGATGAAGCCATGCACTGTTTACCGTAATCCACTTCATACTCTTTCACTACTTCCTTTATCCACGTATGTACTGTAGATGTTAAAAAACTGCTGATCTCAAGTTTTTTATTTTGAGGCGTTAAATAGCTTTCTGCCCATTCTTCCTCTTCAAACGGGTGAAATTCTATAATTAATCCATCTATCTCGCGAATAGGATACATCCGATCTTCATCAGTCGGAGGTTCCGACCAGAAAATATTCAGTTCGATATCTGAGTGCTTGTCTTCCCAGCCTCTTGAAACAGACCCTGCCAATAATACAGCTTGCACTTTTTTGTTTTCTTTATAAATAGCTGCCATTTTACTAGCCATATCTTTTAGTTTCAATTTCAACTCTCCCACTTTCATCTAACTTCACTTGTTTCTTAAAGTCTACTAACATATGTAAATTTTTGATAGTATTAGATTATCATAATTTAAACGTTTTCGTTTATGAGGAGTAGGTATGCAAACTATAAAGAAATACACAATCTCTCAAGAAACATTGGAAAAGTGGAGCAGAATTTTTGTGCCTGATCGTGATTTTTTCTATTTTAGGAGTAAACCAGACCATTTTCCTTCTCATAAAATAACGGAAATGAATAAAACTGCGTTTACACTTGACGTTCGAACATCTTTTCTTACATGGTCTATTAACAAAAAAGCTGAATATGTATGCGTGATGTCCAATGAAGAGTTTCAAGCTCAATCTTCGTTAGAAAAGGAAAAGATAATAACAGAACAAAAAGGACTTAATAGAGGACTTGTTTTTACAGAAAATGAATTAATAGATCTGATGAAGAATTTAAATTTGTTAGACACCGATAACCAACTGGAAATCTTAAAACAAGGTGCTTCATTTAAAGATATTGTGATTCTCCAAAAGTGCAACTGGGATCAAGTATCAAAGAACGTTCAACATACTATCTTGATGAATTACGCAGAAGAGTGGATTGAGGAGTATGCATTAGAACCAGAAATACGTGAAAGCTATCAAACTCGATACCCAGAGTTATACCCGTACATGAACACTTTTCCAGAAGAGAACGGTCCTAACTGCCTTTCGGCTGTCGCTTCAGCAATTCGTTCTTCTACCGATGATATCAAGTGCTGGATGCAAGTTGAACCCTTTCTCCAACTGTTAGAAGAAAACCACTACCATTACATTGAGACTTCTTCTGTTCAAGCAGAAGATGTATGGATATGGTTTAATGAGCAATATCAAGTTGTACATGTTGCTTATCTTTTAAGTGAAGAACATGCATTTAACAAACATGGCCAAACAATATTTAACCCGTGGCAAGTTATTCAAATTAACGAACTCAAAAAGGCGTGGGCTAACTTTACATGTAAAGTTTATAGAAAACTTTAACAGACTTTAACAGAGAACGGTGGGATCAATCAGATGTTAAATTCAAAAAGAATTCGATTTCGAGAGATGGTTTCTGAGGATTGGAAAGCGATTCACCGGTATGCCTCACAAGAGATGGTTTCTCAATACCAGCCTTGGGGGCCAAATCGTGAAAAAGATTCTATAGCCTATGTGAATGAAGTAATTAATGATGCAAACAGAAATCCTCGTAAACGGTATGCTTTTGCGGTCGTTGAAAAGCAATCAAACCTGTTGATCGGAGCTGGAGAATTACAGATCTCCTCTTTTTCAAATCGTGTGGGTGAGATCGGTTATGTGTTTCATCCGGATTATTGGGGAAAAGGATTTGCGACGGAAGCTGGGCAACTTTTGCTGAGGTTTGGTTTTGAAGTTCTGCAGCTTCATCGCATTTTTGCAACTTGTGATCCTAGAAATAAAGCTTCAGAAAAAGTTTTGAAAAAACTAGACATGACGTTAGAAGGCGTATTACGTGAATCTATCTTGCTTAAAGACGGATGGCGTGACTCTATTTTATTTAGTATGCTAGAGCACGAATGGACAGACAAAAAAGGACTCAACTAAGAGTCCTTTTTCACGTTTTATTTATGATGAAACGGACATTTTCCCGCTATCGGTTCAACGTCGTCTCCAATAAAGTATTGTTTCCATTCACGGTGTTCCGGGTCCCCATAATGACTGATGTTCGGGTGCTTCGGAAGATTATCCCACTTTTCTACCCGCTCTCGAACTTTTTCACGAGACATCGCTCCGCCTGGTGAAGTTCCCTCTAAGCCCTCAAAAATGCGACGAGGCTGGAATCCGAGAACTAAACTGTTACCAAGATCTCTTGTTTTTCTTTGTTTGTATGCGGGTGCGTTCCCGAATACAAAATAAGGCTCATTATCAAATGAAAAAGCGAATAAGTGGTGGTCCGGGTCTTTCGGTATATGCTCTGGCCAAGGTTGATTATCTGTTTCGTGCAATGACTGAAGCATCTTCCAAAAATAATCGCGGTAATACGGAATGTCTTTTTCTTCTTTCTCTGGCTCAACAAACACAAATAATCCGTGACGAATCAATTTAGGTGCATCAAAAAGTTTGTTAAATTCTCGAATTGCATCAGGCAGGTTCGACCAGTCATCATGCGTCACATAGGCATATCGCAATTCTCCCTTATTCTCAGCAGCCATTCCAAAATAACAAGGAAACGTTTTGTTCGTCACTGTCTCATGGAAAGTCTTATACTCCTCGATCACCCACGCTGGCACTATTTCTGGATTCGTCATATCTTCTTTTTTCAACAAACACAATTGTTTCGTCTCCACTCAACCACTCCTCTAATCTGTTAATGAGGAATTTCCCTTAAGCTAGTTTGTTAAAACATGATTATTACTTCTTCTTTTTTCCAGTTCTTTTTTTAATCCATGTTGATGACGAGCCAACCAAACCATTTCTTGTTGAAATCTTTTTGGTGGCTCTCCTTCATGAGGATGGATATCGATCCACCACGTACTTTCCATATACCAAACCAACTTTAAAGATATTACTAATCTTTCAACTGATAATTCATTTGTATGATTGTACCCTTTAAGAAATGCCTGGACAGCTTTACGATTTAACGTATTATTTTGCAGACAAGTTGAGATGATCAGTCTCCCGATATCCAATTCTAAATAGTCATAGTTCATTCGATCAAAATCGAGAATCGCCGACAATTGATTTTCGGAAAAGAGTAAGTTATCCACCCAAAGATCGCGATGACACCAGCCTCGAGTGAGATTATTAAACTGCTCTCGATCCAACGCTAAGGTTGCAGTCTTTTGTAGATCCATTAGAGAACGGATATGATCTAATCCTTGTTCATCACACTTATGTATTTCACTTTGCCAATACTCCACACGTTCTTCTATAGAAGGAATTTTGAATAGCGTTTCTGATTTCGCTGATAATGTTCCATCATTCAATAAAGTGTGAAGCTTTCCAACTTCCTCACCAAGAGATTGGATCTGGCTACTCGTAAGATTTCCTGGTGAGACTATGCTTCCTTCCATGAAGCGCATTACCGTAAAGAGTTCACCTTGTGACGACTTCTGTAAAAGTTCACCTTTGTACACCAAGAGTTCCGGACAAGCTATTCCTTGTGAGAACAATCTATTTTGTGTATGAAGAGCAGATTGAATCGTTGAAAGATCGTACCTTTTCATTCGCTCTTTATTGTATTGTTTTATTAGAAAAACACCTTGATTCGTTTCGATCTTCCATTTTTGATTGAGCCATCCTCGATTGATCGGTGTACCTTTTTTATCCACTTCAAAACCAAACCGGGTTTCTACCTCTTCTTTTAAATGAGTCCAAAGACTTTCATTCGATATCCCAGTCTCCACTTTTATTCACTTCTTTCTAACTGTTACTTGAGTTCTTGCCATTTTGTCCAAAGCGTTTCGTCTCTTTTTATGTAATTTCCGGCATCTCGGTCCATGTATCCGTTCACTATAAATTCTCTGCGAATGGTACAAAAATCTTCATGATACGTCTTGATAAATTCATTGATCTCTCGTTCCGTATAGGACTGATTGTCGTTCAATTGCTGAACGAAGTATTCTAAGACCACTAATTTCTTTTTCTTTTGAGAAGGGATGTTCTTTAAGCGCCCGTCTTTGTTTAAAAATGCGTTCAATACACTTTTTTGATAACTATCTAGACTAGTTGTCATTTTGGTTGTTCCTTTCTTTACAGAAATTAATTGTCCATTTTTCGATGTCTTTAAAGCCTAACCTTTTTATAGATACGACCAGCTTCTGGGTTGTCATAAAATAATGACAGTGTCTTATTTTCTTGAAAAAGGTTATACATCAAGTGTTCTATACAGATGCTTGCCAATCCTTTTCCCTTTTTCTCAGGCAGGGTACAGACACCTGATACCATGGCGGCTACAGATGTCTCACAAACGGTAGATGCTGATGAGATCAACTTGTTATCTTCTTTAATCACGAATATCCTAGACCATCCATTATTCATCTGATCAATAAATGATTCCGGATTATACTCCCTCTTAAATTCAGGAACTTCTTGATAAAAAGAGATGAGCTGAGGAATTTCTTCTTTGCTTAAACATCTGACAGATGCAGAATGGTTAAGATCATGTATGGGATCACATTTAGCATAATAATAACTTTCGTGTTTATCGTAACCGTCTGTAATAAATGGTTCTATTTCTTTCGTTAAGCGCTCAATTCCATTTACTTCTTTCTCATTTGTATCTTTATTGATGATGTCCGCAAACTTCTGTATATTACATTCTGTTTCCCAATAAGGTGTGTATTTGTTCTTGAATTTACATAGCAGAGCGATTAGATCACCGCTGGAATCGAACTGACCCCAAAGCGTCTGGATATCCGCTTCGTACCCATATGATTCTATTCCCCACAACGTAAACAGGTTCTCTGCCGGCTTTTTGCTCAGAAGTTTCATTACGTTCTCATGATCACTTTGATTTAATTTTCTCATATTCTTGTATCCTCAACTTATAGAGATTGTGATTGCCTATTCCGTTCAAAACCTAAATAACGTGTGCCTCTGTCACCTTCAACTAACGTGCCGTATTCTTGTGCCTTAACGTGAAACTCCATTCGGTCCCCGCTCTCTACTTCAAACGTGACATAGTACCATGTGGAAGCAGAAGTATCATTAGAACCACCGCTTACTTTGCTTCTTTTCGTTACCACTTCGGCCGCGACAGATAGTACAGGCTGCTTATTATTGCTGTTCCACTGACTGATTCCTTTCACGATGACAATTACAAAAACACTTATAACGATTACAAAGACAGCACCGATAAAAATGGGAACGATATCAAACATCAAATCTCCGCTGCCGCCAAATCCTGGTTCTTCAAAACCTTCCATATCTTCATCCCCCTATCACCTACTTACCATAATATTACATACGAAAGTGAAAAAATAGAAGTTTCAGATTTAAAGCCGTTCTTTTACGGTACGTGTTTTTATTTCTGTTTGCTCTCTTTCCACCTGAAGTAACGTCGCGACCACCGGTAACATGGTAATAACCACCTGAACGCTGACTCTTTCCACCGATAAATCGCCTCTCACCACCCCAAACACACAAAGAAGACTTCCTTTTCATCAAGGAAGTCCTCTTTTTCTAATTATTGAACACTCATCTCTTTGTTTTGGCGAATTTCATAAAGTGCATTTCGTACTTTTCCAAACTCAGAGGCGTGTGGACGGTCATCTCCATCTCCATAACCGTAATCTACCATCCTATTTCGGTTCAAACATAGCTTTGTAAACTCTGGCTTAAAGAAATCAAACAGCTTGAAACGCTCTTCTAGATGTGGAAATCTCGCTTGATACGCTTCAATACTGTCTACTAAATATGACCAGAACGCTTTTTCTTCTATTAAATCGTTACGCACCAGTACATTTGACAGATAACGAAGATGACAGATAAAGAGTCCTGTGAAAATAAATTGAGTCAATCCTTCAGGTGGTTCACTGCGTAATACAGCGCGCAACTCTTCTGTTACTCCCTCTAACTCTTTGAAAGGCTGATCCGAGATGTTCACGTCATCTACGTAATCTTTTACCGCTAGTCTTTCAGGCTGATAGTCTTTCAAAATTAAGATCGTGTTCTGACCATGCGGCGAAAAGACTGTTCCATATTGATAGAGGAAATGAAGCAACGGTGGCATCACAACACCAAAGAACTTCTTCATCCATTCGTCAGCAGTTAACCCAGACTTTTCGATCAGACTTTGTACATAAGGCTTCCCGTTTCCATCAACATGATGAAGGGCAGCAAGTGTGATCGGTTGTTCACCGTCTTTTAAATACGTGTAGATGCTCTCACGCCAGATTGTTCCTAACATCTCTAGATATTGATATGGTGCTCCCTTTAGCTCGCTATAGTGAGGGTGATCTACATTAATACTCGCTATCTCTCCCGGAAGGACGACTTCACATTCATCACGTAAAAAATGGTCTCCTTCAAATATTCCTTTGATGTGCTCTGTAACACGAGGTGCGATGCGTGTTCGTTCTGACGGAAGTCCTCGATACACGAGCGTATTTAAAATACTCATCGGCAGCTTGACATGAGATTTCAACGGGTTTGTTACATTTACAAACGTTCGTACAGACTGTTGAGGCAAGTAATGATCGGTTCCTTCTTCTAAAGGAACGATCATTCCTGTCGCTAGATCCAGAGGGAAATTTTGAATCAATACGTTATTCCACTGCCATTCATGTACCGGCATAAAATAATAATCTAGCGGTAATTTCCCCTTCTCTCGTAAAATTTCATTAAAGCGCTGAACAAGGACACCATCTAGTTCTCTCATTAGAAGTTTTTCATAATGAAGTTCCTGTACAGATTTAAACTGAGCACGATCGCGATGAACGGCAATCCAGAACAGCTTTGTTTCATTCCGATTCTCAGGAGCGTATTTGTTATAGTCATGAAAGCCAAATCCGATACGACCCTTGTTATACGTGATCCATGGATGACCTGACATCTCTCCCTCTAACTCAGCATAATCAAGATCAACCAATTCATCAGATGTTTTTTTATGATTGTTTAATAGGTTTGCATCCGCAATAAGCGTATGATTCAGTTCTTTAATAAGGTGACCTGCTGTTTCGGATGACATGCCGATCACCGGCTGAATATCCATTAAGAAACGAATCGCATCTGTTGCAGATTTCCATTCATCATTTTCTAGTATCTGGATCGATTCTGGATCGACATCGAAGCTTTCAAATAAACGCTTTTCGGCTGCGAAACGATATTTGCGTTCTTCATTCACTGTAAAAACATATCCCTCATCTTCTTGCTCTGGGAAAATCATCTCTTCATACATATATTCTGCAAGCATCTTCGCTAACAGATTTTTGTTCACTTTTTCCCACGTATCTTTTTTTAACATGGACTCTGTTTCATTTATATAAAGCATCTTCTTCCTCCTTATGTATGTGCAATTTCCCTTTGTTTCTTTCTCTCGAGTACGTTCCCCATAAAAAAATGAATAAGTGTAGAACGACGAACAAACTAGCATAAGTAAATACGTCTGAAATTGAACGTGTATTAACGATGGAGGATGCCGCTACTGGAGCAAGCAGCAACCCTACATTTTGAATCGCAGAGATCTTGCTATAGTCTCCATGCATATTCCCACTCCACTTAAAGATAAATACATCTATTCTCGCAAGACACCAAGCCGCTCCTATACCGAACATAGAGCGGAAAAAGCTGAGTCCCGCGATACTCGTTTCGATTCCTTGAAGAAATAAACCAACAATGATCATGCTCGCCGCACCAACATAGCCGTACCATCCTAACCGTTCACTGTATTTTTTTATGAGCGGCAATGTGACGATTGCCATCAGACTGGGAATCAAATACAACGAACTGCTCATCATCGTATTCGTGCTGTACACATTTTCCGTGTATGTTGTAAAAAAAGGCCGGATCATATTTACTGCAAGATGAAGCGTTAAAACGATGATTCCAAAAAACAAGAATTGAGTTACTAAGCTATGATGATTGGCTTGTTCTAATTCTGGTTCTACCATTCTGTTTTTGTTTACTTTTCTTAAGAAATGTAGGCTGAAGACTCCCATTAAACATTCAATGATTCCGACGATCCAAAAGATCAATAAAGGATGATCCATTTCAATAACCCATCCAGACAAAATCGTCGCTGTGACGATCGCACCTTGCAATACGGCATGATAGCTGGCTGCTGCTCCTGTTGTAGATTTTCGATTCTCAGAGATTAGAATGGTATACAACAAAAAATAGCTGCTCTTAAAAATCAATAGAAGTACACTTGCTGCTACAAACATCGCAAAGCTATGTGAGATCGCCATCAGAAAGCAAGAGATCCCTGTTCCCCATTGCCCGATGATCAACAGTGTAGAGCTGTTATTTCTTTTGTGGGCGATCAATCCCCAGATAGGAGTAAAGACGACAACGACGAGTCTGCACGTCATAATGTAGAAACCAGTCAGGTCTGGATCATTTATGCCATATACCTTTTTAAAAAACTGAGGATAAAAAGGCGATAACAATACTTCTGTGCATACGAATAGAAAAACACAGCTCAATAGAAAAAGGTTTAAAGAACGGTTGCTGGTTTCCATGATGGTTCCGTTCCAAAATTCTGAAACACATTTTTGGTAGTAACAGGATACATTTCCTTCTCAAATAGCGTATTGATAATAACTGCGTTTCTATGTGCGCCAAGGCCAAGGTCTGGAGCACCTACACCGTGAGTATGAAGCTCACCATTTTGAATGAAGATATGGTTATTTTGCAGTCCCTTTGTCTCCAATCGATAATCGCTAGTAATCTGATAGCGGTTTTTAGAATCCCACTGAATCTGGTCCTGCATCTTCATTAAGAAATGTGGGAAAGACGGGGCATAGCCTGTCCCTAACACGATAACATCAGATTCCATTTCAAATACTTCACCCGTTACGTTCTGACGAAGTGTAAGCAAGTGAGTATCTTCATACTTTTCAAGATGAACAAGTTCGGTCATCGCCTGCAGATGGATATCAGGTTTATGCTGTCCAACTGATCTTTCATAAAGCAAATCATAAATATCAGCGATCGTGTCCATGCTGATTCCTTTGTAGAGAAGGTCTTGCTTTTTTAAAAGTTCATCCTTCTTCGAAGAAGGGAGATTGTAGAAAAAATTCGTATAATCTGGTGAAAAATACTCAAGTCCAAGCTTCGAATATTCCATCGGGAAAAATCCTTTTGATCGTGTAAACCAGTTTAAAGAATATGAGTCATTATCCTGATGCTGCGCCAGATCATAGAACACTTCTGCTGCACTCTGACCTGATCCGATGACTGTTAATGAGTTTGATTTCAGAATCTCTTCTTTTCGATCTAAGTATTGTGAAGAATGGATGACTCTTGCACCAAGTTTCTTCTCTAAATGAGAAGGGACAGAAGGAATCGTACCGATGCCAACAGCAAGATGCTTTGTATAGTACGTTTCTGTTTCCCCGGTTTCTAAAGACTCTACAATCACTTCGTATACAGAACTCTCCGCATCTTCAACCGGTTGTATGTGCTCCACTCCCATAGCAAAACGGCAAGAATCAAGCTGACTCGCTACCCAACGGCAATAGTGGTTGTATTCTTTCCTCGGGATATGAAAGTTCTCCAAGAAATAAAAGTGGTACAATCTATTATGTTTCTGCAGGTAGTTTAGAAACGTGTATTTGCTTCTCACGTCTGCCATGCTAACTAGATCCGCAAAGAATGGTACTTGTAATGTTGTGCCATCGATCAGCATGCCACTATGCCAGTTAAACTCTGTTTTCTTTTCAAAAAAGAGTGCTTTTTTACCTTTTGTTTCATCTAACATCGCTGCAAGTCCTAGGTTGAATGGACCGATGCCGACACCGATGATGTCATAGATCTCTCTATGTTGTGATGGTTTGAAAGACATCTTTCCATCTCCTCTCGAACGTTTCTCTATGGCAATACATGAGCATCCCGGTCTTATCCGGCAAATCGATCGGCTTCACTTTTTCAAAGCCGCACTTTTCAAATACATGAATCATCTTTTCATTACGAATATCAGGTTCAGCGATTACTTTTTCAGTCTCTTTCGATAAAAACTGAAAATATACGATCGCACGTAATAAAGGAAGTGCGTAACCCTTTCCAAGAAAGGATTCTTCTCCGATCAAAAGATGAATCCCCTGATCTTTAGGATGAGGATCATAGCACTTTTCCACCACATCTCCCCTTACCCAGTATGCTTCCCAATAGCTCATCGGAACTCCATCTATTAAGCCCATATACAGCGTTTGATGCTGATTTGCCAGGAAAGTTCTCAAATGCTTTTTGTATGCTTCAAACGAAATATCCAGTTTCCAGTATGGAATCACATACGGTTGCTGTTGCCACTTATGAAGAAGTGAAACATCCCGCTCCAAATCCACTTTTACATACGATAACGTCTTTTGGACCGTGTGATCATAAAAACTAAATTCTGGCTGCATCTGATTTCATCACCTTTTGTAATGGGTTTGGGATCTTCGTGTAGACTGACTGTGTTTCTAAAGAACCAACAAGCTCATCCATATCATGAAAACGAGTAAGTAAGTTCGCTTTGCACGGAAGTTCTTCCGCATCTAGTAAGCTTCTGATCAAGCCTGACTTTTTGTCTGTTAACGTATCATGGTGCATCAAGCGATGACGCAGTATGTCCATTAGCTCTTCTTCATTAATTAAATCTGCCGCTCCAAAACCGTTGATCAGACCGAATAAGTGATTCATGAAAAAATAATAACGGAAGCGTTCGATCGCGACCTCGTCACTGCAGATCGTTACACTCTTACGATTAAGACTTGGAAGCTGTTCAACGAGCAGATCCGCTTTGGATTCGCTGTAATAATAGCCTTGATTATCACGGTAATAAAAACGCTTCGGATAGCCATTCTCCATTTGGACGATCGAGTTCTGCTGATGTGCTTCAAGTGCTACACCGTATCTTTCGTACAGCCACAGCATCGGATCTAGAGCGATTGATAAATATTGCAAAAACCAATCTTTGCTGACTTCCTCTGTCGTTCTGCTCTCTCTTCGAGCGATGTCATGGATGATAGAAGCGATTCTAGAGTTTCCTCCAAAACCGTGATCCTGACAAAGGCCTGCTACTAAACTTGCATTTCTTTCATTCTCGTAAAATGGATTCTCTCTGATCACCACTTCAAAGCCTGAAGTCTCTTTATCTGTTGGAATATTTAAGAATGCCGGATCTTTAATAATCTGAAACGATGGGTAGATCTCCTGCATCTCTTGTCCGATTTTTGATTGCAGAAGTCGAGAAACTTCTACCCCTCTATGCAGCTCTTTTTCCAGGTTAACGCGCAGAGAGTTAGTAATCTTCACGGGTACAGAGAACTTGAACATATATTTGAAATTTGGACTGTATACAGAACGCATAGAAGATGTGGCCGAGAACAGCTCACCGAACGGACCGATGTAGCTCAACTTGCCATCTTTGATTAAAGATTGAACAAATGAATCATTCAATAGAACTTGAACTTGTAAAGGATGAACCGGTATGAAGACTGATTCTTCATCGTATTCTACCTGGTTGGCGAACTTCTCATCTCGTTGCAGAAGCTCTCTAGTAATCTCTTCCGCCGTCACTTCATCTGCTGTATCCTGATCGATGATCGACTTGTCCGCTTGAAAGAAATGGAGCTGAAACGTTCCCTTAAGCTCTGGAGAATAAAGAGATTCCTCTTCATCACTCATTCCTTGCTTGCTTTTCGGAGTAGGGTGGAGCAGATGACCAAACAAAAGCGACTGCTCTGCTTCAATGAATGTAAACTCACTGCCCTCTAGACTGTGAGAGTCATCTTCACGTTCTTCTAAATACCTTTGTATGTTCTTTTTGCTGAGAATCGTCCGCAGCATCAATTCATCTTCTGCATCCTCACGATCTTGTTTTAGCAACAATTCTTTTGAAAGAATAGAGACAAGCGAAATATAATCGAGTGGTATCACGTTTTCATTGTTTTCATAAACAATAGGAAAGTGGAACAGATGTCTGCCTGTTAAAGACCAATGCTTAAGAGCAGCATAGATCGCTGAACCTTGATTCCTAACTTCGATCTTCACCCATCTGTTCGGTGTCTCCCCACTCCAATTCAAATGATCTACTCCTTCGTAGACTTCTTCAAATGCTTGTGTTTCTCGAAGATAACAGTTTAAAAAACTCTGTATGCTTGCATTTTCTGCTTGTTGTTTGTGATTTGTCATTGGGTGATCCCCCTGTTTTCGTACTCTAATGCAAATTGAGAAATGGTATGAAGGATATCTTCAATATCCACGATTGTTGTTCGTGGGTTCAGTAACGTAAACTTTAAAAAGACTTCACCCTTCACTTTTGTTTTTGCGACTAAAGCTGTTCCTGAATGAAGAATTCTTTTGTAGATATACGTATTCACTTCATTTAAAGCATCTGTTGCAGCGCCGGAGTAACGGAATACAATCGCATTGATCTCTGGATTGATATTACACACCTCAATCTGAGGATTCTTATCCATTACACCGGCTGCCTGTTTCGCAAGATAAAGCGTATAATCAATCATGTTTTCAAAGCTCTTTTCTCCAACGATGCGTAATGACATGAAGAGCTTCAACGCATCAAAACGCCTTGTCGTCTGAACCGATTTGCTCACTAGGTGAACAAGGCCATCTTCTTCATCGTTCTCAGGATTCAAATAGTCTGCATGATGTGCGATATAGTGAAAATTTGTTTTTTCTCTTAAAAAGAAAGCACCACAGCTGATCGGTTGATAAAACTGCTTATGAAAGTCGATCGTAATGGAATCAGCCTGCTCGATTCCTGCTAACTTATACACATGCTGTTTACTCAGAAGTAACGCCCCACCGTAGGCTGCATCAACATGAAGCCATAATCCATTGTTTTTAGCGATCTCTGCAATCTCTGAAATTGGATCGATACTTCCAAAATCCGTTGTTCCCGCTGTTGCAACAATACACATCGGGATAAGTCCGCCATTCTTCAAGCGCTGAATCTCTTGGACTAGGCTAGCTGGGTACATCTTTTTATGCTCATCCGTTTCAACCGTTATGACTGCCTGTTCACCTAGCCCTAATTGAAAAGCTGACTTCTTCACGGTAAAGTGAGCATCCTCTGAACATAGAATACGGAGTTTATGCGACTCTGGTGGCAATCCTTGAGCTTTTACATTCCATCCCCATCGTTTATCACAAAAGAAATCGCGAGCGAGTAACAGTCCCATATAGTTCGATTGCGTACCACCACTCGTAAATGTCCCATCTGCTGAAGAGGGAAGGGCAAGCTTGTTACTTACCCATTTGATCAACCTCTCTTCTAAATAAGTAGCAGTTGAGCTTTGGTCCCACGAATCCATAGATTGATTGAGTGTACCGATGATCAATTCAGCTGCGATGGCTGAGATAAGAGGTGGACAATGAAGGTGGCCCATGCTCGTAGTATGAGATACATGTATGCTGTTTCTCACAACCTTTTCCAAAACATCGTTTAAAACCTTTTCAGTTTCCTCACCATCTTCTGAAGTGAGTGATAGTTCGTTTATTTCTTTCTCGATCTCATTGGGAAGCACACCGGTATAAGCATCAGAGTTATTCTTATAAAACCCACTTAACAGGGTTTCAGTTTCAAGGATGGTCTGTTGAAAATTCTGTATTCCTGCTTCACTATCATTAAGAAAAAAGCGATCAAAATCAGTTGTGTTCATCTAGCACCCCTATTTTATTGCGGCTCTGACCGCATCAGTGAATATTGCAATTACTTCGTCCAGTTGTTTCTCTGTGATGATAAGTGGTGGCAAAAACCTTACAACACTTCCATGCCTTCCACCTACTTCTAAGATTAAGCCCCTATTAAAGCATTCTCGTTGAATGCGGCTAGCGAGTTCAGGATTTGCAGCATAAGTTCCTTTTAATCCTGTTGGTATTCGCGGATTCACAATTTCTGCACCTACCATCAATCCTAGTCCTCGCACATCACCGATCTCAGGGATCTCATTTTGCAGGATTGAAAGTTCAAGCATAAGCTTCTCACCAAGTTCAGCAGCATGCTGTGATAAGTTGTTTTGTTTAATATGACGCAACGTCGCTGTTCCAGCAGCCATCGCCATCTGGTTTCCTCTGAACGTTCCAATATGTGCACCAGGTCCCCATTTATCCAGTTCACGATCATAGATCACAACAGATAAAGGCAAGCTTCCTCCGATCGCTTTGGACAGTACGACTACATCCGGCACGATTCCAGCATGTTGAAATGCAAATAGTTCGCCTGTACGTCCAATTCCGGTTTGTACTTCGTCAATGATTAAAGGAATGTTGCGCTCTTTCGTGATGCGGCGGATTTCGCGAAGCCACTCTACTGGTGCTGGGATAGATCCTCCTTCTCCTTGAACGACTTCCAAGATCATGGCAGCTGGAGGCAGGATCCCACTCTCTGGATCGTATAAAAGATTCTCGATATAGTTAGCACTGATTTTCCACGTGTCTTCTCCACCGATTCCGAACGGACAGCGGTATTCGTACGGATATGGCATAAAGTGTACATCTGGCATCAAGCCTTGTACGTTCTGTTTCGGTCCTAAGTTACCAGAGAGCGCCATCGTTCCATGTGTAGCTCCATGATAGCCTCCTTGGAAAGAAAGAATGCTTCTTCTTCCTGTTGCCGTTTTTACCAGCTTGATCGCTGCTTCGATCGCATCTCCACCAGTAGGTCCGCAAAATTGAATCTTAGCGCGTTTGGCGAACTCTTCTGGTAAACTATCAAACACTTCACTTACAAACTCCTCTTTTACTGGCGTAGTTAAGTCCAGTGTATGTAAAGGACGCTTGTCATGAAGCACTTTCTCAATTGCGTCTATAACTACCGGATGATTATGGCCAAGCGCAAGTGTTCCTGCTCCTGCCAGACAATCAATATATGTCTTCCCGTCTGCATCTTTTACATAAATTCCTTCTGCTTCTTCAATGGCAATGGGAATTCGACGTGGATAAGACCTTGCATTTGATTCTCTTTTCTCTTGTTGTTTTAGGTATTTTTCGTTCATCTCTATTTGTAACATGCTCATGTTTTATTCCTCCTAGTTGGATGATCAGACACTTTATTGAAAATGATTCTCATTATTGATTACATGTATAACCTTAATTGATAATGATTATCATCGTCAATGATAAATTATCCCTAATTTCTTTCCAGTTATTTTTAGCGCTGTTAGTGCACTATAGGTCTTAAGACTCGCATTTTGCGATGAATATATTTTTTCAAAAAGATGGTTCATGATAATGAACAAAAAAAAGCGACCAGCCCAAGGCTGATCGCTTCAATCATCTTTTATTGTTTATCTAACACATCAATCATCCGAAGAGCTACACTTCTACTCGATTGAGGATTCTGTCCTGTAACAAGTGTGCCATCCGTTACGGCGAAATCTTCCCATTTTCCTGCCCGTTGAAACTCCGCTCCAAGTTCACGCAGCTTTGTTTCGAGTAAGAACGGTACTTCTTTCGTCAATTGCATCTCTTCTTCCTCTTCATCCGTAAATGCTGTAACCGTTTTTCCTTTTACGATCGGTGTACCGTCTTTAAGCGTTGCCGTTGTAAGCCCAGCCGGTCCGTGACAGACACTTCCAATTACTTTATTCGTTTGTGCCATCTGACTTACTACTTCTTTTAATGCCTCACTCTTCGGAAAATCAAAAACGGTACCATGACCGCCTGGTAGATAGATCGCATCATAGCTTGTCGCATCTTCAGGAGTAAGTTCTGCAGTACCTTCCAGCTGTGCTAATGCTTCCTTATATGTTTCTTTATCCACGCCTTCTAAACTGTTTGGATCTAGTGGGACATCTCCACCTTTAATGCTTTTTACCGTAATATCATATCCTTTTTCACGAAACTCATTGAAAGGAACCGCAAACTCCTCTAACCAGAGCCCTGTCTTGTTATTACCAATGTTTTGATGATTCGTTACAACGATCAATACTCGTTTTGTCATTGTTACACTCCCTTTCATTACATTACGTTTATCATTTTTCCCGAATCTAATGATTTAAAACACGTTAAAATATAGAAGGGAGCGAGATTAAACGGTAGATTTGTCGAAAAGCCTATAAACTGATTTTTACGGCCTTTAAATTTTTTTGAAGGACCATAAATTTATTAGTAGGGACTATAAATTATTTTGAAGGACTTTAAATGTTTGTTTAGTGCCCATAAGTACGAATTCACAAAAAAAGCCTTCCTAAAAACAGGAAGGCTTACACTCACTTTATTCAAACTGTTTATAAAACTCCGGATCATCAGGGTCTGCTCCGTTACGTTTGTCTTGATTTAGCACAGAGATACGCGTCATATCCTCATTTGATAATTCAAAGTCAAAGAGTTCAATATTTTCTTCGATCCTATGCTGCGTTACCGATTTAGGTATCGTAACCACACCGTTTTGAAGATCCCAGCGTAAAATAATTTGAGCAACTGATTTATTGTATTTATCCGCAAGCTCTACCAAAGTTGGTTCCTCAAAGATCTCTCCTTTTAAAAGAGGTCTCCATGCTTCTAGTTGGATACCCTGCTCTTTACAGAACGCCAACAATTTTTCCTGGGACAAGCGAGGATGGTATTCCACTTGGTTCACCATTGGTTTAATCTCTGCTTCTCTCATCAAGTCTTCAAGATGATGCTCTTTGAAGTTACTGACACCGATCGCTTTAGTTCGTCCTTCATTATAAATCTTTTCTAGTGCTTTCCATGTTTCATTATACTTTCCAGGCACTGGCCAGTGGATCAAGTATAGATCCACATAATCTAACCCTAGTCTTTCTAGACTGGCATCAAAGGCTGCTAAGGTTCTTTCGTAGCCTTGGTCAGTGTTCCAAACTTTTGTTGTAATAAAAATTTCTTCTCTTGGGACGTTTGATTCAGCGATTGCCTGACCGACACCCGTTTCATTGTCATATAAACTTGCCGTATCAATGCTTCGATAACCTGCATCGAGCGCCCACTTTATGGACTGGATGACTTCATCACCATCTTCAGCTTTATAGACTCCTAGACCAATCCATGGCATTTGAACACCATTATGTAGAACGGCACGATCATGAATACTGCTTGGCATAATGAATCCCTCCTTGTTCACATTGTGGCACAATCTTTATAAAAGTTAAAAACATTTACACTCTTTTAAGTTTACCTGCTGTTTCAGCTAAACGTTCAGAAGCATTATCTAGAATCGTAGATTCACTCCACGTGAATCCATCGTTTTCATACCTCGGAATCACATGCATATGAAAGTGAGTAAGATTACTAAACTTTCCCCCATTTTGTTTGATCGTAATCCCATCAGGGTTAAAACAACTCTCTAGCTTTTCCGATATGTATTTTGCAGCATCCATCACAGCGCTCGTTTCTTCATTCGTAAGCTCTGTTAATTCCTTAACGTGCCTTTTCGGAACAATTAACGTGTGTCCTTCGTTAAAAGGATCAATATCTAGAAAACATGTCACCCACTCATCTTCATAAACCGCATGTATGGGTAAGACTTTATTCGCTAGTTCACATCCTAAACAACTCATCCTAGATCAACCCTTTCAATCTTGCTAATAATAATCCGTGCGCAAGTTCACTATCTTTCCAAAGTCCCTGCTCAATGTTACGAAACGCTCGATCTACAGGAATATGAAAGGCTTGAATGGTCGCTTCTTTCTTCTCTAGCATTTGAGATCTGTATTCTACAATATCGTTTGTAAAATAAACATGCGTAACCGTATTACTCAAACACGCACTAGGCTGGATACTTCCTAAGAAAACGGTTTCTCCACACACGATGCCCGTTTCTTCAAGCAGTTCCCGTTTTGCCGCTTCCATCGCATCTTCATTTTCGTTCATTCCACCACCTGGTAGTTGAATGATAACTTGATCTACTGCAGCTCGATATTGGCTAATCAATATGAGAGAATCGTTCTCTAGAGCAACCATTACGGCGGCTTCAAAAGGAATCTCTTTTAGCGTGATACTTCCAAATTCATCCTCAAACACTTCAATCTCTTTATCTCTACTCTGATATACAAGTTCTTTTTTCAAGATTACCCCACCCTTTTACACCAGTTTCCTCTTAACATTATCCAAACTTGGAAACATTTTCAACTACGAGTTAACTGGTAATACCATCCAGTTAATAATTAAATGCACAGTGGAAATATTTTCTAATCGTTTGGTAAAATAATAAGATGGGAACCTTATCTCGTTTTTTTCGTATTGCGTGTGACTAGCTATGGAGGAGATTGCTTTGAAAAAGAAAATCGGCGTTACGTTTATTATACTTTCATTTGTTTTGTGGATCCTTATACCGGTCATACCTTTCTTATCCTTTAGTGCAGGTCTGAAAACTGCCATCGTGAGCGGACTATTTATTGGCGGAGAGGTGTTCTTTTGGCTCGGTGCACTATTAGCAGGAAAAGATATTGTAAAAATCTTTATCCAAAAATATTGGAGAAGAGGCCAAAAAGACGACGAACCATCTTAATTGGTTTGACGAAGAATGATGACTTGGTTTTAACAGCAGAATGAATAAAGTAGGTGGAGGAATGGAAGATCTGCTTCTTGGCTTTATTTATACATTTTTAATTGTTCTCTCGTTCCAAGCATTATTTACTAGAATACTAAGCAATGGCGTTAAATACCCTGCAAGAAGAATGATTGTTCTTGCCCTACAGTGCTTCGTCATCACTTGGCTTTTATACCATATGTATACGTAAAGCCCGTCAGCTATAGCTGTACAGGCTTTTTTCTGTGATCAATTGAAGGAATGGTTGCTGACCTCAAAATGAGAATACCAGAGATCATGTATAGAAATGATGCGATATAGAACAAGCTTCCAATCGTTAAGAAATCGATGAGATATCCTGTTAACATAACAGCGATCGCTCCCCATACACTTGTCCACAGATGATAGCTTCCGATCTTTTTCCCTGCTTGCACACCATGCGACTGCCTAGCCAAGACGGTTTTCTCCGAAGTTTTTTGTACTGCCCCTAGAATGCCCATTACAATCTGCACCAGATAAAGAGCAGTTACTGTTTCAATGATTGGTATGATCAGCATGATTCCAGCCATACCCCATGTATGCACCAGAATGAAGGTGCGGTCACCTAGTCGATCAGAGAGCCTGCCAATGATAGGATGAACAAGCGCGCCAGTCAATGCAAACAATCCGTAAGCTAATCCGAACTGCGAGTAGCTGTCACCGATGTTACGAATGAGAAGCAGATAGAAGGGAAAGACCATAGAGCTTGCTGTCATTAAAAGGCTTTGTGCTGTTACAAATGTGCGATAATTCATTGTGCATACACCTCATAAAAAAGATTTTTGAACCGCTCATCAGGATCGAGCTCCCGCTTTTTCTGAAAGAACTCATCGATACGGGGATATGCTTGTTTCAGTTGTTTTTTTGTCGGATATGAATAATAAGGTAAGTAATAGCTTCCATCGTGATCTAGCGTTACGTCAATCATCTTCTGAATGATTTTCTCTGTCTTTCTTATCTCTTTTTCAGAACGACCTTGATTGATCAATAGCACAAGAGCAAACATATCATCCTTCGCATAAGACAATACGGCATCCTCATCATGCTCGACGTACCGAATCGTAATATTTAATAGGTTTAAATCCTCTTTTCCTAACACCTTTCTTAGATCGTCAATATAATAAGCAAACTCATCAACAGGTACAAAATATTCTTGCAGTACTTCTGTTCGATTGGCGTTTTCATATTCCATGAACGTACTATCTGATCTCATTACATTATTTCTTGATTGATAGCTGCCATCGCTATTTTGAAAGTGTTTCTTTTGAGTCTCCCAAAATACATCTTTTCCCCAATCACTATAACGAGACATGCCTAACATGAACTTTGGAATTGCGACTTTTTCTTCTTCATTTAACGTTGAGTATCTAGTTAGCTTCTTTTGGTTATCTGCTAATACATAGTCTGTTACATACATTTCTCTTAAAAAGGTCTTAGGTGCTACAGATAAGCGAGCAAGGTGCATCTTAACGTTCTCATCGCTCTGAACGTTACTCTTAAAATGCTCTTCGTATGCTTTGTAGTCCATTGTGGATATGCGTTGTTCATACAGTTCATCCTCAGCCAATTGTAATGTGACATCGAGTATGACTCCAAAAAGACCGTAACCGCCTATTACATATGAAAAATATTCACTGTTTTCATCACGACTCACAGAAATGATCTCTCCATCTGGTTTTAACAAGCGAAAAGAATCCACAGTATCGATCAGAGAACCGTATCTGATATCCCGTCCGTGAACGTTGACACTAAGAGCCCCACCAACAGTAAATATATTTTGTGACTGCATAACTTGAATGGATAGACCGTACGGATTAATCTTCTTCTGAATATCAGCCCATGTAACGCCACTTTGAACCGTTATCGTTTTCTCTTTTGGGTTAAAATCTAGGATCTCGTTATAACTTTTCATATCAAGCAGCGTTCCATTTGGATAGACCGTATGCCCACCTTGACTATGTTGCATCCCAGCGATTGAGATCGTCTTTTCTTTTCTCACCCAATTCTGCAGCTCTTCAGTCGATTGCGTGCTTTTGACCTGTTTCATCTTTGTTGGCAAAAGCTTTCCCGCATCTTCAATGACCACTGTTTTCTGTTGAAGTGAATGGATAGAGGTACTCGTGTAAAAAGCGACCCCATATAATGAGATCCCAATTAATAGATATTTCCCTTTCATTACTGCACCCCTTTTTAAAATAAAGTGTAATTTTACACATTTATTATAAAATGAAACACACTCTAATGACAATAAATTTTTAATAAAAGTTACCTTTTGAATTTCTTAAAAGAATTTAGACGTTTCTCCATCTTAAAAATGGTGATTCGTACAAGCACTCTTTCAAGCATTTCATATAGTAATAGTGGGGGTGATACGATTGGGTAAAAAAAGAAAAGAACTATTAGAAGCATTGAATTCTCTAGGTGCGAACGGCACAGAGACAGAAGCTGAAGTGACTGCTGAAAACGGTGCTGAAGCTGGCACTGTTGAAACTTTACGCTCTCTTTTAGGTGATGGTCTTAAACGTAAGAAGTCTAAGAAAGCTCCTGCTGTAAAGTCTAAAAAGTCTTGTAAGAAATCCAAGAAATCTAACGGGAATGATTCCGGTGGAAATCCTGGTGAAATTCCTGGTGGAACTGCTCCTGACAGCTGTTGGGAATAATCAACATATAAAAAAAGCTCCCTCGCATAAGGGAGCTTTTTCATGAGCGTACTCTTAACTCAAAACTTTTGTTAAAACATTTTGTTTTAAATACGTAAGCGTTGCAGCTCCTAATAGACTGGCTGCAATCAATAAAGCGTCTTCATTTATCTTGAACTTCGGATGGTGATGCGGAAATACTTCTTCCCACGAATCATCAAGAGCTCCTGTGAAAAAGAATGTGCCTGGCACTCTTTCTAAGTAGTAGGAGTAATCTTCTCCACCCATCTGAGGTTCAATTTCTTCAAGTTCGATAACACCTGGAACTTTTCTTGCTACATCCACTACAAACTCCGTATCGTCTTTATGGTTTACTACTGCCGGATATCCACGTTTGAATACATATTCATAGGAAGCATCTGATGCAAGACATGTACCTTTTGCAATGCGGTCGATCTCTTGCTCGATGGCAACTCGTACTTCTTCCTTAAATGTTCGAACTGTTCCTGTTAGCTTTGCTGTATCTGCAATAACGTTGAATGCATTCTTCGCTTCAAACGCACCTACCGATACAACTGCTGCATCTAGTGGATTAACTCTGCGGCTCACGATTTGCTGTAGGTTTGAAACAAGCTGCGCTCCAATAACAATGCTGTCTTTTGTTTTATGAGGCTGAGCACCATGACCACCTTTACCTTGCACTTTTATAGTGAACGAATCGGCAGCAGCCATGACTGGACCTGTTCGATAACCAATCGTTCCTGTTGGCATCGTTGCCCAAAGATGTGTTCCGTAGATTACGTCCACACCATCAAGGCAGCCATCTTCGATCATCGCAATGGCTCCACCAGGGGCGAGTTCCTCGGCATGTTGATGGATAAATACGATCGCCCCTTCCACTTCGTCCTTCAGTTCTGTTAGAACTTTTGCGAGTACGAGTAGCGATGCTGTGTGACCGTCATGCCCGCATGCATGCATAACACCAGGTACTTTGGATTTGTATGGAGAATCATTTTCTTCCTGAATCGGAAGCGCATCAAAATCTGCTCGAAGTGCCACGGTCTTACCGGGCTTCCCACCTTTTAACGTAGCAACTACACCTCGACCGCCCACTCCCGTTCGCACATCTAATCCTAATTTACTATGATAGGCAGCGATAAAGGCAGGTGTTTCAACTTCTTCAAATGACAGTTCAGGGTTTTGGTGAAGATATCTACGGATCTCCACCATTTCATCTTGATAGTTCGCCAAACGGCTAAATAATTGTTCCATTCCTGTTCACTCCTCATCTAATCTACATTTTTATATATTCGCCAGGTCCTAGTGGAAGTCCTAGCACATACCAGATAGCAAATAAAATACACCAAAAAATCGTATAAGCGATCGTATAAGGAAGCAAGGAGGATATTAAGGTTCCCATCCCCATACTCTTATCAAACTTTTTCGCAAAAGTTAGTAGAATCGCGAAGTAGGCAAGCATCGGAGTAATCGTATTCGTGATCGAGTCCCCGATCCGATAGGCCATCTGTGTAAAAGCTGGACTATAATTTAAAGCCATGAACATCGGAACGAATACCGGTCCTAAAATAGCCCATTTTGCTGATGAACTAGCGATGAGTAAGTTCACTAGCGCTGTGAAAAGAATGAATGCGATCAATAATGGAAGTCCTGTAAATCCTGATTCTTTTAAGAAGTCAGCACCCGTAATCGCAATGATCGAACCTAAGTTACTCCAACTAAAATAAGCGATCATCTGGGCTGCAATAAAAGCAAGCACGATATAGTACCCCATACCGCTCATCGCTTTTGTTAAATGTTCAGCTACGTCTTTATCGTTTTTTAAGACCTTAGATCCAAATCCATAAGCCATTGCTGGAATAAAGAAGAAAAGAAGCATGATCGGAACCAAGGAATCCATAAACGGAGAATCAATAAGCTCACCTGTTTTCGCATGACGAAGCATAGCGCCTTTTGGAACGGTCACAAGTAGAATGATAATTGTATAGATAAAAAGAGAGATTGTTGCCCATTTCAACCCCCTTTTCTCTTCAGAAGTTAGAGCTTGTTTCTTCACTTCAAGATCCTCAGGAACTTGGTATTCACCGAGACGGGGTTCTACGATCTTCGTTGTTACCCAAACGGCTACTGGTAACAGTACAAAGGTTGAAGCAAGCATGAAGTAGTAATTCATAGCAGGGTTTGCTGTATACGTTTTATCTTGAAGATGAGCGGCAGATTCTGTGAATCCAGCAAGCATCACATCAAGCATACTAATGATGATATTCGCACTAAATCCGCCAGCAACTGCTGCATAAGCTGCTGCAAGGCCAGCGATCGGATGACGGCCAAGAGTGAGAAACACCATGGCTGCTACAGGAGGAAGGACAATTAAAGCAGCATCAGCGGCTGCGTTTCCTACAATTCCAATAAAGATGATAATCGGTAGGATAAGTGCTTTTGGTGAGGCTAATACGACTCTGCGCATGAATGCCGATATCAACCCTGTTGATTCAGCCAAACCTACGCCTAGCATAACTACGAGCACGAGACCGAGTGGCGGGAAGTTCACAAAGTTACTGACAAGTTCACTCAGCATTCGTATAATTCCTTCTTCGTTCAGAAGATTGACTGCTGTAATTTTTTCATTATTGGCCGGATTCACAGCACTCCAGCCTGCAACTCCTGCTATGAATGAACCTAGCAAGATAACGGCCGTAATGATCACGAACAAAGTAAGAACATCCGGTAGTTTATTTCCGTTCTTCTCTACCCAGTCCAACGCTTTATGAAAAAAATTCTTTTTGCTGTTACCTGGATCTGGTGAATTTGGTGAAGATACTGCTTTTAATGCTGATCGTGTCATGGATATCCTCCCTTTTTATGAATTTTCAGAAATATAAATTTCTTCACATTCTACCTTCTCTATCATTCGGTTTCAAGGGGTCATTTAGAACACTACTTTTGTACTAGATAAGTTCCCACATAAGGCATTATAGAGATGTAAGGGCTTTCCTTAGGAGCATATTCTTTCACTACCAAATTTACCAGATTCCATATTTTCGCTATAATATATACATTATTTTGCTTTTGAACATCGATTTTCAGATAAAGATAAGGGAGAGAATACCATGGATCTTTTATTAAAAGAAAGTCTAAAAGCAAGCTACAACGAGCAAGCAGATTCACGTGCTCAATCAGAGATTCAGAGTTGGAAAACCGACGAACTAAACGCTTTTATTGCGGCTCTAACATCTCATTCAAAGGATCACCAACCTACCGTTCTTGATCTTGGAGCAGGATCCGGTCAGCACGGAGAATACTTATCTCAACATCACATGGATGTGACGTGTATTGACCTCTCTCCTAACATGGTAGAAACGTGCCGTGCAAAAGGTTTAAAAGCAACAGTGATGGATTACTACACACTAAACTTTGATGCTGAATCTTTTGATGCAGTATGGGCGATGAATACGCTTCTTCACGTTCCTAAGGTCAGCCTGCCTGCTGTTCTTAAAAACATTCATACCGTTCTCGCTCAAGATGGACTTTTTTACATGGGTGTTTATGGAGGCAAAGATTCTGAGGGCGTGTGGCAAGAAGATTCGTATATTCCGAAGCGGTTCTTCTCGTTTTATACAGATGAAGATTTACTTGAAGTGGTAGCTCCTCTATTCGACGTACTGGATTTCCACATTGTTTCAGAAGCTGGACGAGGTATAGGTATGAACTTTCAATCCTTGCTTTTACGTAAGAAAGTAATCGTAGAGTAAATACAGCGTTGCTTCGAAAGATCGTTTGCTTGGCTAAAAGTCCGTACAAAAAAAGCTCCTCTGTTTGAGGGGCTTTTAAATTTCTCGCATATATCGAAAAGACACGTGTTTTTTGTTTCCTTCACTCCTCTTTTCTGACTGTTTTACAAATCCTTTTGCTTCATAAAAAGGAATGGCTTTTTCGTTATCTTTTTGTGCGGATAGCCATTGTTCTTTAATACCTAAATTTCTTTGATAGTTTGTGTAATAGTTTAACAGTTTTGTTCCAATCCCTTTGTTTCTCTTGTTTGGATCCATATAGAACACAAAAATTTCACCAGTTTGCTCACCGATCGTCCCACCGCCGATCGCACCTACCACTTCTCCATTTTCTTTTGCCACAAAGTATCCGTGCCAGCTTTCGCTGAACTCCGTTACTTCATTTAGTATTCGGTCTTCGTTATAATACTCTTTTATCACATCATTTACATACATCTCATCTTCTAAATACCCATATGTTGCCCGCCAACCTTCTGAGCAAACTCGGGCTATTCCTTTAACTTCTTCAGGACCCGCTTTCTTGAGCGTTAAACTCTCTGACACTACAATTTTAACCATCTTTTCACCCCTCTTTTTTCTTCTAAACACCCCTATTATAGCCCATTTTTGGTAAAATAGAGGTAGACAACTCAGTCAGTCATAGCTCATTTTGAAATGAGAAAGGCGGATGGTCATTTGACAAGTTTGATTACAAAAAATGAAGATGTTTTTAACATGCTCGATTCTCTTTTACGTGATGAAGGAGCGTTCTGGAACTCTTTCTATGAAGACAGAAATAAGAAGGTTCCTTTTTTTGTGGACGCACCTGATGAAAATCTCGTGAAATATATTGAACGTGGTCTGCTAAAGCCTGGTCGTGTGTTAGAACTTGGGTGTGGTCCTGGCCGTAATGCCATCTTCTTAGCTCAGCTCGGCTTTGACGTTGATGCTATAGATCTCTCAATCGAAGGACTGGATTGGGCTCGTGAACGCGCCATTGAAAAAGGCGTAGATGTAAAGTTTATACAAGGAAGTATCTTTGAGATGGATCTACCTCAAATGGAGTATGATCTTATTTATGATTCTGGCTGTTTTCATCATGTGCCTCCTCATCGTCGTGTGAGTTATTTAAATCTCTTAAACAACTGTTTAAAAGATGGCGGGCATTTCGCTATTACGTGTTTTGATGCTGTCTGTATGGGACTCGATATACCTGACATGGAAGTGTACAAAAACCGCTCGATGCAAGGCGGATTGGGTTACACGTTTGAACGGATGCGGGAGGTCTTCTCTGCTTTTGAAGAGATTGAAATACGCAAAATGAAGCATATGTCGCAGCCAGCAGATACATTTGGATTGCCCTTTTTGAATGCAGGGCTGTTCAGACGCTAAAAACACTTGGAGCATTGACTCCAAGTGTTTTTCTGATCGCTTTTATGCGAGCTAATATGAGGTGCGATTTAGGTTTATAGGCCATAGATTTGATTTTATAGTCCTTCAAAATGATTTATAGTCCTTTGAATTTTTTTATGGTCCTTCAAATTATTTTATAGGCCCTGCAGAATCGTTTATAGGCTTTTCGACAAACCTACAACGCCAAATCACAAACCAACTCCAAAACAAAACAAAACCAAACTAAAACAACCGGTCCAACACCATAAAATCCCGCCACTCTTCTGGCAGCATCTCGACATACTTTCTTGTTAGAAAACGATCATCTACTAAAACGAGCGTACCTCGATCTTCTTCTGACCGGATAACCCGCCCACCTGCCTGCAGTACTTTATTCATTCCAGGGTACACGTACGCGAAGTCGTAACCATTCTTACCTGCGCGCTGAAAATAATCCTTCATCGTATCGCGCTCTAACCCTACTTGAGGCAAACCAACACCGATGATGACAGCACCTGTAAGCTTATCTCCTTTTAGATCAATCCCTTCAGAAAAGATGCCTCCCATGACAGCGAACCCGACAAGCGATTTCTCACCTACCGATTCATAATGAGCTAAAAAAGCCTCTCGCTCTTCTTCCTTCATAGCAGGATGCTGAACGATAAGATGAAAATCATGATCTTCTTCTAACATTCGTTCATAGATATCTGTCATATAACGATAGGATGGAAAAAAAACAAGATAATTTCCCGGTCTGTTTACGACCAAGTCCTTGATCATACCGACGATCGGATCTATCGTTTTCTCCCGGTCACGAAAGCGAGTAGACAGAGGTTGAACGAATACATCGAGCTGTTCTTTTTCGTAAGGAGAAGGCATCCGGATGGTGTAATCGTCTTCCTCTCCTCCAAGCATCTCGCGAAAGTAAGAAAGCGGTGAGAGTGTTGCTGAAAAATAAATACGTGAGCCATATTTTTTACCTGTTTGAAAAAGAAGTTGAGAAGGATCCATACAGAACAGACGCACTCTGACTTCACTTTTAAACGTGGAGATGAAGGTTACGAAACGTTCATCATAAAACTGTGAAATCTTTACCCATTGCAGCGCTTCAAAAAAAGTCTCTAATAGTTGTTCGCTCTTATCACCACTAGCTAATAGCTGCTCTGCCTGTATTAAGAAAGCTTCTAGACTCTCAAGTAGTTTTTCCTGCAATTCAATGACAGCAACATCTTTATCTTCATGTTCTTTTTTTATCAAAAGAAGTTCCTGGTTAACGGCTTTTGCCGTATTCCAAACCCCATCATGCTTCCCCTTAAAATCACGTGCGAGTTGTAAGAATGAAGATTTCAGTATCTCTGCTGAATACATGCCCCGTGCTCTGTCTACAAGATTATGCGCTTCATCCATAAGAAGAACCGTACGCTTCTTTTGCTCTTCAAATAATCGTTTGAACGAGACTCTCGGATCGAAGACATAATTGTAATCACAGATTACACTGTCTGATGCATAAGCAAGATCCACAGAGAACTCAAACGGACAAACTTTGTGCTTCTGCGCGTAGTGTGAGATGACTTCCCGATCCATCACCGTCTCATTTTTCAAGATATCAAGCACCGCTCCATTGATCCTGTCAAAATATCCATCGGCAAACTCACAATACGATGGGTCACAACGCGTCTCTTCTTTAAAACAGACTTTGTCTTTAGCCGTGATGGTCGTGCTTTGAAGAAACAAGCCGTTTTCTTTCATCAACAAAAGTGCTTCTTCTGCATTCTTTCGGTTCAGTGTTTTGGCTGTTAAATAAAAAATCTTTTCTGCTTTCTCTTCGCCTATTGCTTTGACGGCTGGAAACAGAGTGGAGATGGTTTTACCTGTCCCCGTCGGTGCGTTTGCAAACAACGTCTTCTTATCCACGATCGTTTTATAGATAGCACCAGCAAAGTTACGCTGGCCATTGCGATAGGACGGGAACGGAAAAGTAAGGTCTCGTATACTGATATTCCTTTTTTGCTGATTCGATAGACGGAGCTCCGCAAAAGGTGCGTACGTCTTTATAAGTTGAAGCATGAAACCCTCAAGCTCTGTAAATGTAACTTCTTTCTGAAATTTCTTCTGCTCGCCAGAATCAACATGAACATATGTAAGCTGTACCGTAACTCTATCTATATCTTCTTTTTCCATGTATATATAAGCATAGACTTTCGCTTGAGCCCAATGGACAGGATATGTTTCGTCTGTTATCTCACTCAAGTTTCGCGCAGTGGATTTGATCTCATCGATCGTAACGGTATTATTACGCAAAAGAAGACCATCACATCGACCTTCTATCCAATATTCAAGATTCTCATAAAGGTAGCTCGTTTGGAGAAATACTTCTGCGAAATCACTCTCTTCATACGTTTTTTGTATCGTTTGATGAGCCTTCGTTCCTTCTACTAAGGATGAGGTGGACTTGAAGCCAGAATCGATACTCCCCGAACGGTAGGCATATTCAACTAGGGACCGAACAGAGATTTTAACAGCATCCATCATGTTTCACCTACCCTTCTTTCTCAATCTTCTATGTAAGAATTGTAGCACAACAGCTTTTCAGAAATAGAGGTTTCATGATACAAAAAAACAGCCCCCTTACTCAGAGGACTGCCTCACTACAGCATCATCATTTAGATCTGCCGTACAGCTTTGACATTTAACGGCTCTCAATGGAATCGTAGATAAACAATATTTGCATTCTTTTGTATCAGGCGCCTTTACTTCTTCTTTCTTTTTAAGACGATTGATCTGTTTTACTACTAAGAATATGACTAGCGCAATGATAAAAAAGTTGATCAGTGTGTTAATAAACAATCCATAATTAAGTGTTGCTGCTCCCGCCTTTTGGGCATCTGCTAAGGTGGCATAGTCGCCTTTGCCTAAA
This sequence comes from Fictibacillus nanhaiensis, assembly GCF_049537595.1. Classification (GTDB taxonomy): domain Bacteria; phylum Bacillota; class Bacilli; order Bacillales; family Fictibacillaceae; genus Fictibacillus; species Fictibacillus nanhaiensis_F. The sequence goes on along the minus strand of NZ_JBMULM010000002.1, from coordinate 306,588 downwards.
TTTATGTAAAGATTGCTGAAATCCACTTTACCAAGTAATAATCCAATCGGAGGCATGATCACATCTTCAACGAGTGACGTGACGATTTTACTGAAAGCTGCTCCGATAATCACACCAATGGCAAGATCGATCACGTTGCCACGCATAATAAATGTTTTAAATTCGTTCCACATGTACCCTAATTCCTTTCTGTATGACTAGTATATGTATAACCATACAGCATCTACTTTCAAACGTCATCCGATATTAATTCATATCATCTTATTTCAGTTTCACAGTTAGAATATCCTTCACATCTGTACATACATCTGCTTCATACGTCAGTTGAATAAGTGCAACACTGTCAATCGTTGCATGAAAGGGCTCTAAATTTTTTGTGGAATAATCAAACGCCTTCACTAACTCTTCATGTGTTAGGTCCATTACAAGCGTGCAATGAGGCACCCAGTGAGCCGGAATATATAGAGATTGCTGGTTGATTTCGTTTCTAAATTGTTCATGATAACGTTGATGAAAATCTGTCAGCACGCTGTTTTTAGTCGGTGCTGCATATAAGGTTCCGCTGTTTAAGAATATCGCTAGAGATGGAAAGAAAAGAGGCACAGCAGAAATATTTTTAAAGTATTCCTGAAACAAACTTTTAAAAGACTCAATATCTACCTCGGGATGTGTGCCAAGAGTTACATGAGGCCGCATACCATGACCCTGGATTCCCTCTTTCACAAGTCCATTCCTTAGATCGTCTATCTTCTGTTCCGTTTCACTGTTTAAATAAGCAATTACACCGTACATGTTATCAGCTCCAAATATGGTTTTGTTCAATAGTCGATAATCTTAGTTCGTTTAGTGTAATTATACAATAAACCACATTTTGGTAAATATATTTCTCCGGAAAATAAGGCTTCCGCTCTTGTCCCGAAAAAATGGGCTAATTCCGCCCAAACCTTTAACTTGTACCTCTAATATTCTGTCATTGTAAAGAAGGAGGTGGGTTAAATGGGATATCAGTCTTACGGAAATAGCTTTGCTTTAATCGTAGTTCTATTTATCTTGTTAATCATCGTTGGGTGCTGTTGGTGCGGTGGTTACGGCGGTGGATATGGCGGCGGACACGGCTGGTGCTAATCAGTTCATTTCCTGAGTGGAAATCGTTCTGATCCATCAGATGTGATCAATTGCGTTAAAACCTTTTGCTTTAACAACCCCTCGTATAAAACAGATAGAGAGAACCTAGAGAAAGAAAAATAGAGAGAGAAAAGACCTGCGCTTATTAGAGTGCAGGTCTTTATATGTATGAATACAAGAGAACTTTCGCCCTATTGTAACAACCACTTTAGTTTTCTAGTATAACTATAAACACACATTACAAAATACTAACATTAAATTAATAATTTTCCATTAGTGTAATCATGTATACCCTGCTAAAAATTAAATGAATGTTTAAGGAGGAAAAGATGAAAAAGCATTTGAACAAGCTGTTCCCTACCGTCCTTGCCCTGAGTTTGATGAGCAGTACATTATCACCTGGCAGTGCGATTGCTTTAGGTGAGTTTGATCTCGACTCTGAAATTATCCAAACACCTATTAATGAGTATCAAGCAGATATTGCTCCTGGTGTTAAAGAAAAGCATTATAGCTTTCTGAGTAAGGAAGGAAAGAAGATTGAAAGTTTCGTAGTGGATGTAGATGTACATAATCCAAATGTTTCTATTGAAGCAGGAACACCAGATGATAAAGATGGATTTGGTTTACAGCCTATTAGAGCACAAGCAGTTGCAGCTAGTGAAGAAAACCGCCAAGTAGTTGCAGCCGTAAATGCTGACTTTTATAACATGGCAACGGGTGAGCCTCATGGTGTGGTGTATAAAGACGGGCAGGCTATTAAAGGAACAAGCGGGAGAACATGGAACTTTTTTGGAATAAAAAAAGATGGGAGTGCCGTAATTGGAAATCCTTCAGAATACGAGTCCATTAAAACAGATCTTCAAGAAGCTCTCGGCGGTAACGCAATCCTTGTCAGAAACAGTCAAATCTATCAAACTCCTCAGACCGGTCAGGATAAAGAGCCTCGAACAGCAGTTGGTATTAAGGAAGACGGTGATGTTTTCTTTGTCGTCATCGACGGCAGACAAGAACCTTATTCAGCTGGGATATCCATGAAAGATTTAGCTCAAATCTTGATTGATCATGGTGCGGTTCACGCTCTTAATCTTGATGGAGGCGGTTCTTCTACTTTTACCACCCGCAAGCTAGGTGAAGATGTATTAGAAGTAGACAATCAACCGTCAGACAGAAATGAAAGAAGTGTTGCGAACTCTTGGCTCGTTGTTACAAAAGAACATTCTGATCATGTCTTTCATACCACTCACATCGAACCGTACGACAAGTCGTTCACTTCGGGCTCAACCATAAATTTTCATGCAAAAGGATTGGACAAGTCTAAAGCTTCAGCACCACTCCCAAGCACAGGTTTATCATGGGAAGTATCTGATCCTTCTTATGGAACGATCGATCATAACGGAATCTTTGTTTCAAGTGGTAAGACCGGTCAGTTTCATATCCTTTTAAAACAGAATGGTACAGAAGTTGGAAAAAGTATTATCGAGATTGAAACACCCGATGAAATGTATTTTGCTTCTCCTGAATTGACAGTGGCTAAGAACAGCAAAGCAGATATCAACCTAATCACTATGTTTCAAAAAAGAAATGTGAAATGGAGCATGCAAGATATCACATTTGATATCCCAGATGGTATGGGGTCAATAGATGAAAATGGAATTCTTCATACAGGAGATCAAAACGTAAAAGGTACAATCACGGCACGACTAAATGGAACGCCTCTTGAAGCACAGGTAAAAGTATCGGTTGGACAGCTTCCAATTGTCCTTCATAATTTTGAGGAGTCATTGGGTAGCTGGAAAACCTCTACTGCAGGTCGCGGCGAAAAAGGATCACTAACACTTTCTGAATTCCCAGACCAAGTCCGTTTTGACAACCAATCTCTTAAACTTGATTTTGATTTTTCTAATGCGCAAACAGGAACAACACTCGGTGTTTATGCTGGTCCTGGAGCACATACACCTATCGACGGTAATCCTTCAAGTATAGGAATGTGGGTGTATGGAACACCTGAAGCACAAGGATATTGGCTTAGAATGCTAGTTGTGGACGGCAATGGTAAGAATCAGACGATCAACCTAACTGGTGAAAATCCCGGAATTGATTGGACAGGCTGGAAATACATTGAGGCAGAGATTCCATCATCCTTTACAGGTCCTTTCAAGTTATCAGGTGCACAGACAATTCGCTTAATGTCTACGAAATCTGGAATCACTGGACCTATGACAAAAGGATCTATCTATGTTGATAACATTCGTGCCGTATATGGTGAAAAGATAGATGACCTCTACCCTCCTATCATTCAATCTGTTAGCACGGACGACAAAAGTTTTACTACTAATGAAGTAACCATCACTGCAAAAGTAAACGAGTATGAAGAAGATCTCTTTAAAACAGGAATTGATTGGGACAAAATCCGTCTATTTGTAGATGGTAAGAATTATGCAGATGCAGAAGGACACTTTTCTTATGACATGGACGGATCTGTTTCATTAGGCGGATATCGTTGGGCGGATGGAACACATAAAGTAACGTTGATCGTTCCTGACAAGTTTGGAAATCAAGCAGTTCATACGAGCTTTTTTTCAGTGAATACTGGATCAGCAAAAGTTGAACTTGTTAAGGCACAGGAAGAAGCCTATTTAGGTGATGCCTTTAAACTCGCAGTTAAAATGACACATACGGATGAAATTAGTTCTGCTGCTATTCGGATGCAGCTTGATAAAGAATATCCGGTTAAAGATGTATTGTTTTCAGAAGCTTTTCAGTCGAGTACTTCAAACTACGATTCAGAAACCGGCATCTTAACTCTTCACCTAATCAACAACGGTGAGACATCTGTTACTGCAAATCCCGCAACGATCCGGTTAGAGGTTCCTGCATCCACAAAGGAAGGCAGCGAAATGAAGTATGACATGTTAGAGGGTAGTCTGATTTTTAGTGACCCGCAAACCCAGAATTTTATTCCCACGTTTTCCATGAAGCCGGTTCGTGTGCCAATAAAAGCTGCAATCAGTTTGACGCATGAACCTATTTTAATCGGAAAACCAACAGAACTTATTGTAAAGGATAATAAAAATGAAGCCGTTGTAGATGCTGAACTGTTTGCACATATCGGAAGTGAGAAAGATCCTGTATCCTTAGGAAAAACGGACATTAATGGAACTTTGTCGGTTGATTACTTTACAGATGAAGTAAAAAAGATTACTTTGTATGCAGTTAAGGATGGTAAGTATTCATTTAAGATCAACACACAAACATACCCTGCACTTGCAACTGAAACAGAATTTAAAAATATTATATCGACTCCAACAGGTAACTCGTATCAAACGAAAGGCTTTACTTGGATGTCGAGCCCTCTTAAAGGTGATCCATCATCAGTTGTGCAATTTGCAAAAAAGAAAGATTATAAGCAAAAAGGCATGTCTTCATTAAAGACGCAAACAGCAAGTGGAAATAACCATGTATTTTCAGGAGAACTGGATATTAAGAAAAACGGTATCGTGCGTGTTAATGAGGTAAAGCTGCAAAAATTACAACAAGAAACCACTTATGTATACCGTGTTGGCAATGGCGATCATTGGTCAGAGTTCATGGAATTCACTACTTTAAAGAGAAAACAGAGCTTTGAGTTTGCGGTACTAGGTGATACACAGTCACCATCTGACCTTACGCACTTTAATAAAATTCTTGGCGATCTCAACAAGAAAGATCTTTCATTTATGATTCACGTTGGTGATTTGATCGACGAATCTTCTAAGTTTAAACAATGGGATGATTCGTTAGCAGCGATAAGCCAAAACAGCAACATTCGAGCAACCGATTTAGTTACCGCCTTAGGGAACCATGAATACATGGGTGATGCAGACGGTTCGCTTGCAAAAGCCATCTTCAACTTACCGGAGAATGGACCAGATGCAGATAAGGGCGGAACCTATTCAGTCGATTACAACAACATGCATATCGCTGTTCTTGGATACACATCTGATGCTGAAATCTTGAATCAACAGCTAGAGTGGCTGAAACAAGATATGAAAGCTTCAGATAAACCTTGGAAAATCCTTGTGACTCATAAACCACCCTATTACACGAACCCGTTCGGCGGTAATGAGATCATGAAGGAAAAAATTCCTCCTGTAGCTGACGAACTAGGAATCGATATTGTTTTTTCTGGCCACGATCATTCTTATGGCAGAACAAAGAAACTTAAAGCAGGGAAAGAAGATGCGGATGGAACGGTTTATGTCGTAGCTGGAACAACAGGTAACAAGCACTATGACGCTGTAGCAGATGATAAGTTTGAGTTTGTAAACATGGATAACATTGCCGTGTCCATGCACGCAAAAGTAGATAAAGACAAAATCACCTTTACGTCTACTTCTTCTGATGGAGAATTGATTGATGAGTTCACTGTAATAAACGAGGACTATTATGAAGAGGAAGAGGAGTAAATAAGAAAAAGCTGGTTAGAAGCAGTCAATTTGATGACTTTTTAGCCAGCTTCATTTTTAATTATGGTATTCTTGCTCATTTGCGGAGATTTCCGTTAAGGAGTGACGTATCAAAGAAAAAACTAGGAGGCTTAGCTAAAAAGTCACGTAACTTTTTAAGCTCATGCCTCTTTTTCATGCGCTAAAACGGATAACCGACTATTACTGTATTTTTGAAAAAGACAAAATTAGGTTTTGTATTTATGTGGTGAACACCAAAAATTATATTCACGTTAATTTAATCATATTCATGTTAACTTGAATATATTCACGTTATTTCGTTTTTATTCACGTTAATTGCAATAATTTCAAGTTAGTTGTGATCCCCTTATTAAATGCTCACCGACAACAAAACCCACACACTAAAAAACATTGCAGGAGCCACTCTGCAATGTTCGTCTAATCCTTCTAATCCACTTGATGAAGCAAACTTCTTTTATCCTATAGATTGATTACTTTCTTCAAAAGCAAATCCTTTTGCTCAGCCCTACCCTCTGTCTTCTTCAATTTTCCTGCTACTTCATAAACAACAAGATCTCGATTTTCCTCTAACAAGAGAGCTGTACTCACCTGGCACTCAATCAGTAGATAGACGAGATCACCTTTTACTTCTTGCTTTAAAATTTCTATCTCATCTGCTCCATGAAATCCTACAGAAGAGCCAATGACAACATATTCCCCAACTAACGTCGTATCTGTATCTTCAGTACTTTCGTCTTCTGAGATAGGAGCTGAATTACTCTTTCTTCGTAAAGCATGAGGCTGCAGGACATAAGTCAAGTCTTCCACCATGGCACTTGCTGTTGGAAGCTTTCCTGCCCCTGCTCCTTGAACCGTAACTTTTCCTGCAAGACTCGTATCGACCATGATCGCATTTTGTACATCTTCTACTCCGTACAATGGATGATCAGCATCGATCAACACGGGCTTAACAGATGAAGTAAATTGGTCGCGGTCACGGCGGATCCGCGCCAAATGC